>JAHWYA010000143.1 GCA_020028115.1 Anaeromyxobacter sp. | reverse complement strand
GCGCCTCGCCCAGGCGCGGGCCGCGGCGTCGCGGGCCCCTCGGACCGTGTCGCGCGCGCCCTCGGCGGTCCGCTCCCGGGCGAGCGCGGCCGCGCGACGTGCGAGGCGCGCGAGGTCGCTCATGTCTTCGCGAGCCGGATCTTCCGTTCGCTCTTCTCGCGGCAGAACGTGCAGAGCTCCATCTCCGGCCGCTCGGCGAGCCCCTGCGACCACGACGGATGCATCGCGCAGCGCGCGTCGTAGCAGTGGTGCAGGTCCCACGTGTGGCCGAGGGCGTGGATCGCCTCTCGGGCGAGCCGCTTACGCCAGGTCTCGATCGACGCCTCGGTCACCCCGCGCGCCGGCAGCCGCGAGGTGCTGATGACGGCGCGCTCGCCGCCGAACTCCGCGAAGCCCCAGCACGGCGGCTCCCCGAGTGGACCCTTCGGGAGCGAGAGCGGCGCGGACGTGATGTAGAGGACCTTGTCGTCGGGCAGCGAGCGGACCGGGGGCGCGTCCTTCAGCAGCCGGATCGCGTCGACCCGCCCGTCCTTCCCCTCCGCGTCGGCCGGGAGGTGCCGGTCGCCGGCGTGCTCCGTGCCGACCCCGAACGCGCGGTAGAGCGTCCCGGTGAGGAACGCGAGGTCGGTCGGGTCGAGCCGCTCGAGCGTCACGATCCGGATCACTTCTTCTTCCCTCCGCGCTTGGCCGCGGGCTTCGCGGCCGGCTTCGTGGCCTTCTTCGGCGCGGGCTTCTTCTCGGCCTTCTTCTCCGGCTTCTTCGCGGCAGGCTTCGCGGCCTTCGCGGGCGCCTTCTCCTTCGGCGCGGCCTTCGCGGCCTTGGGCTGCGTCTTCGCCGCGGCCTTCGCCGGGCGCGCGGCTGCATCGTCGCCCTCGCCCTCGTCCGCCTCGTCGCCGCCGGCCTCCGCGGCGGGGGCCTCCGCGCCGGGCGTCGCGGCCTCGCCCTCCTCCCCCTCCGCGGCCGGGAGGTCGCCCTCCGGCAGCGCGGCGGCGCCCTCGAGCGCGCCGGCGAGGTCGATGTCGATCCCGAGGTCGGAGAGGCCGAGGTCGTCCTCGTCCTCCGCGACGGGACGGCGCTTCTTCGGGCGCGACGGCAGGAGCACCGGCGTGGGCGGCGGCTTCAGGTCGAACTTCACGCCGGCCGGCGGCATGAGCGCGTAGTCGACGTAGTCCTCGGCGAGCACCGCCGGGACGCCGAGCGACACGGCGATCTCGTGCACGAGGAGGTGGCGCGCGTTGTCGTACTGCTCGCGCTCCTTCGTAGGGAGCGGCCGGATCCGCGAGAGCGAGTGGAGCCCCTTCACCACCTCGGCGACGCCGAGGACGCCACCCGCGATGAGCCGGTCGGCGTTGTCGCGGTGGCGCACCTTCCAGTCGAGCTCGGGGTCGTCGAACTGCGCGGCGAGGTAGTGGAAGACGCCCTCCATCTGCTCGCCCGTCGCGACGCGACGGAGGCCGATGGCGGGGACCTTCTCCCGCGGGACCGAGACGGTCGCGGCCGGGTTCTCCTCGCTCTGCATCCGGACGAAGGACTGCCGCTTGCCGCCGATGTCCATCTCGACGACGCCGACGACGCGGTAGACGCCCTGGTTCGGGTAGACCACCCGGTCACCGGGCTTCATCTCGCCAGCTTCGGCGATCGTTCCCTCGACGGCCGGGAGCTGCTCTCGCTGCTCGTCGGGGTGTCGGGCGGGGGGACCTCTCACGGTCATGCTCCTACCACGCGACCAGGGGGGCGGCAATCGAAGCGGACGCGCCCCCATTCGCGTGTCCCCTGGAGGATCTTCACGCCGCGTCGCCGCGGCAGAGCGCGTCCTACCACGCTTCCGTGGCGGGCAGCGCCTCGGCGGCGCGCAGGCGTCGCGAGCCGAGGTCGAGGTACCGCTCGTCGCGCTCGACGCCCAGGAACCGGCACCCTGCGCGCAGCGCGGCGACGCCCGTCGTCGCGGAGCCGGCGAAGGGATCGAGCACGAGGTCTCCCTCCTTGGCGCTCGCCGCGAGGACCCGCTCGAGCAGCGCGAGCGGCTTCTGGGTCGGGTGGCGGCCGTGGACCTTCTCCCGCGGACCAGGCGTCGGCACGGACCAGATGACCTGCTCGTCTCCCGCCGCGGGCGCCTCCCAGATCTCCCAGAGGTCGCGCATCTGCTTCCCGCCGTTCGCCGCCTTCATCGCCTTGTAGTTGAACCGGTGCGCGAGCGGCCGCGCCTTCGACGGGCTCGCCCAGAGCAGGATCTCGGTCGAGTGCGTGAAGAACCGGCAGGCGAGGTTCGGGGACGCGTTCGGCTTGTACCAGGTGACGGTGTTGAGGAGGTGGAACCCCATCTCCTGCATCGCGAACCCGATCGAGAAGATCACGTGCTGCGTGCCGGAGACCCAGAGCGTGCCGGACGGCTTCAGCACCCGCCGGACCGCCGAGAGCCAGCGCGTCTGGAACTCGTGGTCGCCCGCGACGCCGCTCGACGCATCCCAGGCGCCCTTGTCGACGCTCACGCGCCGCCCGCTCTGGCAGGTCGTGCCGCCGTTCGAGAGCATGTAGGGCGGGTCGGCGAACGCGACGTCCACCGAGTGCGGAGGCAGCCGCTCGAGCGCCTCGACGCAGTCCCCCTGGACGAGGGCCCACGCGCGCCCCCGCTCCGCCGTGCCCGGCAGCCCATCCCACGAGTGAAGCTCCACCAACCGTCGCGCCATGACCGGGAATCGTAGGGGCGATATCGATCCCGTCCACTTTTCGGCGGGGCGCGTCCACGTCCACGCCCACGACCACGTCCAGGTCCACGACCACGTTTCGGGTATTAAGTGACCCGAGTGCCGCTCACGGCCGCCACCGTCAAGGACGCCGCCCGCGACGCGGGGTTCCACGCCTGCGGGATCGCGCGCGCGGCGCCGATCGATCCGGGGCCGCTCGACCGGGTGCTCGCGCGCGGGTACGAGGCCGACATGGTGTGGCTGCGCACGCAGCGCGCCCTGCGGCTCGATCCGGGGCTCCTCCTCGAGGGCGCGCGGAGCGTCGTCGCGGTCGCGCTCGCGTATCACGCCGGCGAGGCGCCGGGCGCGCCGGAAGGCGCAGGCGAGATCGCCCGCTACGCCCGCGGCCGGGACTACCACGCCGTCATGAAGCGCCGGCTGCGGGCGCTCGCCGAGGGGATCGCGCGCGCCGACCCCGGCGCGCGGACGCTCGCGACGAGCGACGTCGCGCCGGTGATGGAGAAGGTGTGGGCGGAGCGGGCGGGGATCGGCTGGATCGGGAAGAACGGCTGCCTCATCACGCCCCGGCACGGGAGCTGGGTCGTCCTCGGCACGGTCCTCGTCGACCGGGACCTCGAGCCGGATGCGCCCCACCCCGACCGCTGCGGCTCCTGCGAGGCCTGCCTCCCCGCGTGCCCGACCGGCGCGATCCCGGAGCCCGGGGTGGTCGACGCGCGCAGGTGCCTCTCCTTCTGGACGATCGAGCGGCGCGGCGACGTGCCCGCGGACGTCGCGGCCCTCGTCGGGCGGCGGGTGTTCGGCTGCGACGACTGCCAGCTCGTCTGTCCGTGGAACGACGCCGCGCACCGCGGCAGCGATCCCGAGCTGCTGCCGCGCCCCGGCCGCGAGGCGCTCGCGCTCGACGACCTCCTGCGGCTCTCCGAGGAGGAGTACCGCGCGCGCTTCAACGGGACCTCGCTCGCGCGCGCCCGCTACGACGGGCTCGTGCGGAACGCGATCCTCGTCGCGGGCGCGAGCGGCGACGCCCGCTGGGTCGAGGCGATCCGGCCGCACCTCGCGAGCGCGCACGGCGCGATCCGCGCGTCGGCGGAGTGGGCGCTCGCGGCGCTTGAGCGCGGGCCGCCGCGCGGATAGATCCGGCACATGACCCTGTCGAACGCGTCGTGGCTCGCTGCGAAGGACGGGTGGGCCGTCGGACCGGTGGAGGCGCCGGCCATCCTCCGTGCGTCCGGGAAGGACGCGAAGGACTACCTGCACCGGATGACGACGCAGGACGTGAACGTGCTGCCGCCGGGCGGCTCGGCGTACGGGGCGGTCCTGAACGCGAAGGGGCACCTCCTCGCCGACGCGCACGTCCTCGTGGAGGCGGACGGGGTCCTCCTCGTGATGGACCCCCGCGCCGCCGCCGACGCCGTCCCGCACCTCGAGCGGTTCGTCATCATGGACGACGTCGTCTTCGAGAACCTCTCGGCCGCGCTGCGCGTCGTGCCGCTCCTCGGGCCGGAGATCGCGACGAAGCTCGGCGCGCGCGCGGCGACGCTTCGCCGGATCTCGAACCGGCGACGCGGCGCGCCCGCGCTCGACCTCGTCGTGCCCGCGGCCGACGCGGCGCAGCTCCGGGCCGAGCTCGTGGCGAAGGGCTTCCACGACCTCTCCGCCGCCGACCTCGAGGCGCTCCGGATCCTCGAGGGCCAGGCGCGGTTCGGCGCGGACATGGACGCGACGCGGCTGCCGATGGAGGCGGGGCTCACGCGCTCCGCCATCTCCTTCACGAAGGGCTGCTACACCGGCCAGGAGGTGGTCCTCCGGGCGACCGCGCGCGGCCACCTGCAGCGGGGGCTCGTGCAGCTCGTGCTGCCGGCGGGCGCGGGACCGGGGACGCCGCTCTCCGCGGGCGGGCAGGAGGTCGGCGTCGTGACGAGCGCCGCCGACACGCCGGAGGGGCGGCTCGGCCTCGGGTACCTGCGCCGCGCGCACTGGAAGGCGGGGGAGCGGGTCGCGACGCCCGCGGGCGAGGCGGTCGTGCGCCGCGTGCTCGTCGAGGACGGGGTCGAGGTCAAGCCGAGCTGCTGAGCGCGCCCTTCGACTGCGCGCCGCTGCGCTCGGGCGAACGGAGACCGCTACTTCTTCGGCACGGGACAGGCCGCGATGGCGCCGCTCGGGTTGATCGCGTCCCCGCCGGTCGTGATCTCCTTCACGAGCCCGTCCTGGTCCACGACGAACGTGGCGCGGTTCGCGAGCCCGATGATCGCGACCGTCCCCCCGTACTGCTTCGCGACCTTGCCCTTCTCGTCGGAGAGCAGGGGGAACGGGAGCTGGTTCTCGTCCCGGAACCGCTTCTGGGTGGCGACGTCGTCCGTCGAGATCCCGACGACCTGCGCCCCCTTGCCGATCACGCTGGCGTACTGATCACGGTACGCCCTCACCTCGCGCGTTCAACCAGGCGTGAACGCCTTCGGGAAGAAGGCGAGGATGACCGGGCCCTGCACGAGCAGGCGGGAGAGGGTGACGGGCTTCCCCTCGGTGTCCGGGAGCGTGAAGTCCGGGGCCCTGTCGCCCACCTTCAGCGCGGCGCTTCCGAGCAGCATGGCGATCACCCCGGCGTTCATGGTGGCCCTCGACCGGCGCTTCCATAGCGGGGCGAGCGGCGCGGAGCAACGCGATCAGCCGCGCAGCCGCTCGTACCGCGCGACGAGCACGGCGACGTCGTCCCGGTGCCAGAACCCCACCTGATCCGGGAGCTCCGCCAGGGTCCGCGCCGCGAAGCCCGACACCGGGTGGCGCGGGTCCGGCTCGCCGCCCGCGGCGCCGGCGACGGCGAGCGCGAGGTGCCACGCGTCGCCGACCTTCGCCTGGCGGGTGCCGACGACGACGACGCCCTCGAGCTCGAGCCCGAGCTGCTGCTTCACGATCCGGATCGCGGCGTCGCCGGGCTGCTCGCCCTCGCCGAGCGGGCCGGAGGGGAGCCACCAGCGGCCGAGCTGGGCCTGGCCGTGGTAGCCGCCGATCACCTCGGCGACCACGACGCGGCGCGCCTCCAGGACGATGGGGAGGGCGTCGATGCGGACGATCACGGCGCCTCCGCGAGCCCGGAGCCCCCGCCGGCGCCGCGCGCGGCG
>JAHWYA010000142.1 GCA_020028115.1 Anaeromyxobacter sp. | reverse complement strand
CGAGCTCGCTTCCCTCCGCCGCCGAGCTTCTCGAGCATGGGGCGCGCCGCGGCGAGCACCTCCCGCCGCAGGGCGAGGTCGACCTTCTCGCCGGGCGCCGGGCGGACGAGCACCTCGCGCGCGAAGAGCAGCTCGTGGTCGGCCGCCAACGAGAGCCGCAGCGAGACGAGGAGCTCCGGGGACGCGTCGCGCGTCCGCCCGAGGACTGCGCCGGAGAGGATCGCGTCCGCGCCGACGAGGTTCGCGAGCTCGTGGGCGAGCGCCGGCCCGAAGCCGGCCGGCAGCTCGAGGGGCGTGTCGTGGAAGACCGCGCGCAGGTCTGCGATCGGGTACACCCTCGTCCGGGCCTGCTCGACGCCGGAGAGGATCGCCCCGGTGGCGGCCTCGGCGACGTGCGGCGCGTCGGAGCCGTTCTCGAACGGGGCGACGAGGAGGCAGCGCACGCGCGCGAGCTCCGCCGCGCGCAGCACCTCGCGCTCCGGGGCCTCCGCGGGCGGCCCTTCGGCGAGGCGGGCGCCGGGGCTCGCGCACGCGAGCGACAGGGACATGAAGACGAGGAACGCGGAGCGCCGCACGGCGCCATCGTACCGCGCGCGGGCGCCAAGGAAAGAACGCGCACCGTCCGGTCAGGCGGCGCGGCCGCTCCGCCCGATCACGAGGCGCCGCGCGAACACGCGCTGGAAGAGGCCCGCCTCGCGCGCGGCGTCCCAGAGCTCCAGGTCGAGGGCGCCGCGGGCGGCCACGCGGAGCTCCACCGCGCCGCGGCGCACCTCGGTACGGATCGCGCGCACGGGCTGCTGGTGGCTGCGGTCGAGCGCGTCGGCCACCCGGAGGATCGCGACGAGCTTGCGGACCGTGGCGAGCTCGACCGCCGTCAGCTCGACGAGGTCCCGGCGGGCGCGGCCGGGGTGGGACCGCCGGTGGTATCGCGCGACGAGGGCGACGAGCTCGCGCTCGCGATCGGCGAAGCCGGGGAGGTCCGCGTTGGCGATGAGGTAGTAGGTGTGCTTGTGGTGCGCCTGCGGCGAGACGGCGTGGCCGACGTCGTGGAGGAGGGCGGCGGCCTCCAGGATCCGGCGCGCGCGGGGGGGGAGACCGTGGAGCCGCGCGAGGCGGTCGTAGAGGGCGAGGGCGAGGCGGGCGACCTGCGTCGCGTGGGGCTCGTCGAACTGGAACCGCCGCCCGAGCGCGACGACCGCCTCGGTGCTCTCGGCCGCGCCGCGGCCCTCGTCGCGGCGCGAGAGCTCGACCAGGATGCCGTTGCGGAGCCCGGTGCCGACCGCGGTGATCGCCTCCAGGGCGAGGTGTCGCATCGCCGCCTCGAGGACCGCGGCGCCCGCGACCACGATCTCCGCGCGGCGCGGATCGAACTTCCTGCGCCGCTCGGCCACGCTCATCGCTGCGAGCGCGTCCACCGCGCGCGCGATCTCCTTGCGCGTCGCCCGCCGGCCGTCGGACGCGAACCCCACGACCGCCTCGATGGTCCCGGAGCTCCCGACGGCAGGGGCCCGGCTCAGCGCCAGGGACGGCGTCGCCTCCCGGAACGCCTCCGCCGCGAACGCGCGGAGCGCCGCGAGCCGCGAGTCCGAGACGCGCGCACCCGTCCCGAAGATCTGCGTGAGCCGGACCGCGCCGAGGGGAACGCTCCACAGGTTCGTGGGGCGATCGCCGACCGCCGTCGCGACCTCGGTCGAGCCCCCGCCGATGTCGAGGAGCACGCTGCGGCTCCCCGGCGCGCGGCCGTGGAGGACGCCGACGCAGATGAGCCGCGCCTCCTCGCGCCCGGACACGATCTCGAGGTCGAGCCCCGCCGCGGCCCGCACGCGCCGGACGACGTCTCGCCCGTTCTTCGCCTCGCGGAGCGCGCTCGTCCCGACCGCGCGGACCTGCGCCCGGTAGCGCCGGCAGAGCGCGGCGTACCGGCGCATCGTGCTCACGAGCCGGTCCTCGACCTCCTTCGCCATCCGTCCGGTGAGGAAGACGCCCTCGCCGGGCCTGATCGGATCCCGTTCCTGGTGGAGGGTCTCGAGCGAGCCGTCCAGGTGCACGCGCGCGATCTCGAGCCGGGCCGCGTTCGTGCCGACGTCGATGGCGCCGATGATCCTGTGGTGTCCGCCGTGCACGTGTCGCGACTCCAGGGCCCGCTGCTCGCTCCCGGATGGGGTGGACCCGCCGTCCACCAGCTTGTCACGGAGCAGGGTGCGGCGCCGAACATGTTCGGGCCCCGCGTGTCCGGCGACGGTCGCCCTGCGCTCCGAAGCGGGCGTCACGGTTCCGTGACATTCCGGCCACGCGCCCGTCACGTCGCCGTGAGTTAAGGTGTCCCCGTGACGTCGGTGCTACTCGTGGACGACGAGCGAGATCTCCTCTCCCTCGTCGACTTCAACCTCCGGGCCGCGGGCTTCGAGACCCTCCTCGCGACCACCGGCGAGCAGGCGCTCGCGCAGCTGCGCCGGCGCGTCCCAGACCTCGTCCTCCTCGACCTCATGCTCCCCGACGTCTCGGGGACGGAGGTGTGCCGGCACATCAAGTCCGACCCCCGCACGCGCCACGTGCCGGTGGTGATGCTCACCGCGAAGGGGGAGGAGGTCGACCGCGTCGTCGGGTTCGAGCTCGGCGCCGACGACTACGTGACGAAGCCGTTCAGCGTTCGCGAGCTCGTGCTGCGCCTCAAGGCGGTGCTCCGCCGGGCGGGCTCCGGGCGGGTGGCGGAGCGGCCGCCCGAGACGGTCGGGCCGATCCGCGTGGACGTCGACGCGCACCGCGTCTTCGTCGACGGCGCGGAGATCCAGCTCACGCCGCTCGAGTTCCGGCTCCTCGCCACCTTCATGGCGCGGCTCGGCCGCGTCCAGTCGCGGGAGCAGCTCCTCGAGGACGTCTGGGAGATGTCCTCCGAGCTGGAGACGCGTACAGTGGACACGCACGTGAAGCGGCTTCGTGAGAAGCTCGGCTCCGGCCGCGAGCTGCTCGAGACCGTGCGGGGGATCGGTTATCGCCTGGTGGACCCGGACGAGGGGGGGTGAGGGGCGCGTGCTCGGACGGACGCCCCTCTTCGCCGCGATCCGCGCGCTGCGCGCGGAGCTGGAGGGCGGCGCGCGCGCCGACCTCGGCCGCGACGTCCGCGAGCTCGCCGAGCTCCTCGCCCGCCGCGAGCGCCGCCGGTCGGAGCCGGACCGGGACCCGGTCGAGCAGGAGCTGCTCTCGGCCTTCCCGGACGCCGCCGCGCTCGTCTCCAAGGAGGGATGGGTCCGGGTCTCCAATGCCGCCTTCGACACGCTCGCCGTGGCCGGACGGGCCCACGGCCTCACGCCCCTCGAGATCACGCGGAGCGCCGAGCTCTCCGACGCGGTGAAGCGCGCGCTCGAGGGGACGCCCCGGCGGCTCGACCTCTCCGTCGGGCGCCGGACCTACCTCGTCCACCTCGCGCCGCTGCTGCGCGGGGAGGTGCTGCTGCTCATGCGCGACGTGACGGAGGCGCGGCGCGCGGAGGCGACGCGGCGCGACTTCGTCGCGAACGCGAGCCACGAGCTGCGCACGCCGATCGCAGCGATCCGCGCGGCCGCGGAGACCCTCCTCTCCGGCGCGGTGGAAGACCCCGCGGCGGCGCGCAACTTCATCGACATCGTCGCGCGGCACGCGGAGCGCCTGGCGCGGCTCACCCAGGACCTCCTCGACCTCTCCCGGATCGAGTCGCGTCAGCTCCCGCTCGAGGCCGCTCCGGTGGACGTCACGGGCGTCGTGCGGCAGGTCTTCGAGCTCCTCCTGGACTCGGCGCGCGCGAAGGGCCTCGCGCTCGCGAGCGAGGTCCCACCGGGGACGCTCGTCCGGGGCGACGCGCGCGCGCTCGAGCAGGTGCTCGTGAACCTCGTCGAGAACGGGATCAAGTACACGCCCCAGGGGGGCGTCACGGTGGGCGTCCTCCGCGGCGACGCGGGCGTCACGATCACCGTGACGGACACCGGGCCCGGCATCGAGCGGCACCACCTCTCGCGCATCTTCGAGCGGTTCTACCGCGTCGACGCCGGGCGCTCGCGCGAGCAAGGCGGAACGGGGCTCGGGCTCGCCATCGTGAAGCACCTCGTCATGGCGATGGGCGGGGACGTGCACGTGGAGAGCGGCTCGTCCGGCACGAGCTTCGCGGTGCGGCTCCCGTCGCCCTGAGGGCCGCGGTGCGTCGCCGCGCCCGGGCGCGGGGGGCCGAGGGTCCGCGTGACGTCGTCACGGCGTCGTCACAGCGTCGACATCGGGCGTTCACCGCGCGCCGCTAGATCCCACCCAACCTCGAAGGAGATCCCAAATGACTCGAACGCTCGCCGCCCTCGCCGCACTGACGCTCCCCGCCCTCGCCAGCGCCCAGGCGCTCACCGTGAAGGGCTCGGACACGATGGTGATCCTCGCCCAGCGATGGGCCGAGGAGTACATGAAGAAGAACCCGAGCAACAAGGTGCAGGTCACGGGCGGCGGCTCCGGGACCGGCATCGCCGCGCTCGTGAACGGCACGACCGACGTCGCGAACTCCTCGCGCTCGATCAAGCCGGACGAGGTCGCGAAGGTGAAGGAGAAGTTCAACGTCGAGGCGGTCGAGACCACCGTCGCCCGCGACGGCGTCGCCATCTACGTGAACGATTCGAACCCGGTGCAGCAGCTCACGCAGGAGCAGATCAAGGCGATCTACCTGGGCGACGTGACGAACTGGAAGGACGTCGGCGGCCCGGACGCCCGGATCGTCCTCTACTCGCGCGAGAACTCCTCGGGCACGTACGTCTTCTTCAAGGAGCACGTCCTCAAGAACGCCGACTTCGCGCCGGAGGCCCAGACGCTGCCCGGGACCGCGGCGGTCGTGAACGCCATCTCGAAGGAGAAGTTCGGGATCGGCTACGGCGGCGCGGCGTACGCGAAGGGCGTGAAGGAGCTCAAGATCGTCGGCGCCGACGGCCAGGCGGTCCTCCCGAACGCGGAGAACGTGAAGTCGGGGAAGTACCCGCTCTCCCGCCCGCTCTTCATGTACACGCGGGGCGCTCCGACCACGACCGCCAAGAAGTTCATCGACTTCTGCCTCTCGAAGGACGGGCAGGCGATCGTGACGCAGGTCGGCTACTACCCGATCAAGTAGGTGACGGCGTCACCGATCCGTCACATGGCCGCCACGGGGACGGAACGGAGCGCGGGCGAGATCGCCACCGTGCGAGCCCTGGCGGAAGCCGGGGAGGGGGTCGTCACGTCCCCCTCCTCGATGAGACGGCGGCAGGTCCGGGAGACGGCGATCGAGGCGGGCATCACCCTCGTCGCCCTCACCGGGATCGCCGCCGTCGTCCTCATCTTCGTCTTCGTGGCGCGCGAGGCGCTGCCGCTCTTCCACGATCCCGAGATCGCGAAGGAGGTCGACCTCGGCCGGATGTTCCTGCCGCAGGTCTGGCGCGAGGGGCGGGCGGCCTCGTACCTCTGGCAGCCCGTCGGCAACGTCCCGAAGTACTCGATGATCCCGCTCTTCGTCGGGACCTTGAAGGTCACGACCGTCGCGATGCTCGTCGCGACGCCGATCGGGATCGCCGCGGCCGTGTTCACGTCCGAGTTCGCTCCCCGCCGGCTGAAGGAGCTCCTGAAGCCGACGATCGAGCTCCTCGCGGGGATCCCCTCCGTCGTCCTCGGCTTCTTCGCGCTCATGGTGATGGCGACCTGGCTCCAGTCGGCCTTCGGGTTCTCGTTCCGCCTGAACGCCGTCGTCGCGGGCCTCGGCCTCGCCCTCACCATCGTCCCGGTGGTCTACACCGTGTCGGAGGACGCGCTCTCGGCCGTGCCGCGGAGCTTCCGCGAGGCGTCCCTCGCCCTCG
>JAHWYA010000141.1 GCA_020028115.1 Anaeromyxobacter sp. | reverse complement strand
AACAGCGCTGGGACGGCGAGCGCCATCCCGGCGCCGTACGCGAGCTGCGCCGCCGCCCCGGCGCGCGGGGCACGCCGCTCGAGCGCCGAGATGAGCCGCCCCATCCAGACCACCGGGTGGAGCCGCGCCGGGAACTCGCCGGTCGCGAGATCGAGCGCGAGCGCGAGCGCGAGGACGAGCGCGGCGTGGAGCGCGGGATGGAACGCAGGCGCCATCGTCACCGCCCGGAGTCCGTCACGCCGCCGCCGTCGAACGTGGCCATCTCGTCGAGCACCCGCACCGCCGCCTCGACGAGGTGGAGCGCGAGCGCGGCGCCCGTCCCCTCGCCGAGCCTGAGCTCGAGGTCGAGCAGTGGCTTCTTCCCGAGCTCCTGGAGCACCGCGCGGTGGCCCGCCTCGACCGAGCGGTGCGACGCGAGCAGCGCGTTCGCCGCCCGCGGCGCCAGGCGGACCGCGGCGAGCGCGCCGGCGCTCGCGATGAACCCGTCCGTCACGACGGCGACGCGGCGCGCGGCCGCGCCGAGGACCACCCCCGCGAGCCCGGCGATCTCGAACCCGCCCAGCGCCGCCAGCGTCCCGAGCGGATCCGCGCGGTCCGGCCGGTTCACCGCGAGCGCGCGCCCGACGACCTCTACCTTGCGCGCATGGGCGGTGAGGGCGGCGCTCATCGCGTTCCCTCCCGCGCCCGCGCGCACGCGGCGACGAGCGCCTCGGCCGCGGCGGGGCACGAGGCCCAGTGCGCGTGGACGTACGACGCGAGGACGTTCGGCAGCGGCTGGTAGCCCTCGACGAGCGGCGGGCCGCGGCGCCGCCCGACGGCGTAGACCCGCGGGAGGGAGTCGGGCACTCCGGTGAGCTCGGAGTAGCGGAACTGGTGGCCACGGAAGCGGACGCCGGCGGGCCCGAGGAGCGACGGCGCGCACGTCGTCACCTCGGCGTACCCGAGCGCCTGCAGCCGGTCGTGGACCACGACCACCCCCGGCAGGATCCCGAGCGCCTCGTGGTCGCGGCCGTCGCGGCCCCGGATCGCTCCGGCGAGCGCCATGAGGCCGCCGCACTCCGCGTAGACCGGCCGGCCCGAGGCGACGAACGCGCGGACGGCCTCGCGCATCCCGCCGTTCGCCGCGAGCGCCGCCGCGTGCTCCTCGGGGTACCCGCCGCCGAGGTAGAGCCCGTCCACGCCCGGCAGCGCGGAGTCGTGCAGCGGCGAGAAGCGCACGAGGCTCGCCCCGAGCGCCTCGAGCCGCGCGAGGTTGTCCTCGTAATAGAAGTGGAACGCCTCGTCGTGGGCCACGCCGATGCGGCAGGCGCGGCCCGCGACGACCGGCGCCGCCGCGTCCGGCACCTCGAGCGGCGGCGCGGCCCTGGCGGCGGCGAGGAGCGCGTCGAGGTCGAGCCACTCCTCCGCGACGCGTGCCCACCCGTCCACGCGCGCTCGCGGGAACGCGGAGTCGTCCGCCGAGAGGAGCCCGAGGTGGCGCTCCGGGAACGCGAGGTCGGGCCGGTCGGGGAGCCCCCCCGCGACGGGCGGCGACGCGACCGCCTCGCGGAGGAGGGCGAGGTGCCCGGGGCTCCCGACGCGGTTGCAGACGAGCGCCGCGACCCGGAGCCGCGCGTCGAAGCCGGCGAGCCCGGCCGCCACGGCGGCGGCGGTCCGCGCCATGCCCGACGCGTCGAGGACGAGCGCGACCGGCGCCTCGAGCCAGCGGGCGATCTCGGCGGTCGAGCCCTCGTCCGAGGCCGGCGACGCGCCGTCGAAGAGCCCCATCACGCCCTCGATCACCGCCACGTCCGCGCCGGCGCTCGCCCGCGCGAACGTGGCGAGGACGGCGTCGCGCCCCATCATCCACCCGTCGAGGTTGTGCGCGGGCGCCCCGGCCGCCCGGGCGTGGTACCCGGGATCGAGGTAGTCCGGACCGCACTTGAACGCGGCGACGCGGAGGCCGCGCGCGCGGAGCGCCGCGAGGAGCGCCACCGCGAGCGTGGTCTTCCCCGAGCCGCTCGAGGCTGCGCCCAGGACGAGCCGCGGCACGCGGACCAGCGCCATCAGAAGTCCACCCCGGCGATCGCCTTCACGCCGCGCTCGAACGGGTGCTTCACCGCCCGCATCTCGGTGACGAGGTCGGCCGCCGCGACGAGCGGCGAAGGCGCGCCGCGGCCGGTCACGACGACCGTCGTCGCGGGCGGCCGGGAGGCGAGCGCGGCGAGGACCTCCTCGCACGGGACGAAGCCGTGCGCGAGGACGTGCGAGAGCTCGTCCAGGACGACGACCGCGTGGCGCCCTGCGGCGAGGAGCTCGCGCGCCCGCACCCAGGCTGCCCGCGCGGCGGCCGCGTGCCGCTCGGGATCGTCCCCCTCCCATGTGAAGCCCTCGCCAAGCGTCAGGAAGTCCAGCCCGGTGAGCCCCTCCGCGAAGACCCGCTCGCCCGTCTTCCAGCGCCCCTTCACGAACTGCACGACGGCGACAGGCAGCTTCCGCCCGAGCGCGCGGAAGACGAGTCCGAGGGCGGCGGTGGTCTTCCCCTTGCCGTCGCCGGTGTAGACGATGACGATCCCGCGCGCGTCGCCCGTCACGCCGCACCTCGCCGCGCTGCGAGCGCGAGGAGCCGCTCGCGGATCGCCACCACCTCGCCCACGACGACGAGGGCCGGCGCGTCGCCGCGACGATCCCCCACGCGCGCCGCGAGGTCGGCGAGCGTCCCCACGACCACCTCCTGCTCGGGGCGCGTCGCCGCGGAGATCCAGGCCGCCGGCGTCGTCGCCGCCCGGCCGTGCTGCACGAGGCGTCCGAGGTTTCGCGCCAGCGATCGCGACGCCATGTAGAGGACGAGGGTCCCGCCCGCCGCGAGCCGGCCCCAGTCGCTCCGGCCGGGCCCGGCCTCGGGGGTGAGATCGTGCCCCGTCGCGAAGGTCACGTCCGAGCTCACCTCGCGGTGGGTGAGCGGGATCCAGGTCGCGGCGGCGGCGCCGAGCGCGGCCGACACGCCGGGGACGACCTCGAACGGCACGCCCGCCGCGGCGAGCTCCTCCGCCTCCTCGCCGCCGCGGCCGAACACGAGCGGGTCGCCGGCCTTGAGCCGCACGACCCGCTTCCCGGCGCGGGCGCGCTCGAGCACCGCCGGGTGGAGGCGCATCGGCTCCCGCGTGCGCCCGTGACAGCGGCGCCCGACGGCGAGCCGCTCGGCGTCCGGCGCGGCGAGCGCGAGGATGGCCTCCGGGACGAGCTCGTCGTACGCGACGACGTCGGCCGCGCGGAGCAGCTCGAGCGCGCGCACGGTGAGGAGGCCGGGATCGCCCGGACCGGCCCCCACGAGATCGACGCGGCCCGTCATCGCCCCTCCTCCCCCCGCGCGGCGCGGAAGCCGTGGGCGAACTCCGGCGCGTAGAGCCGCGAGTCCGGGAAGCCCTCCGCCGCGAGCGCCGGGCCGACGAGCACCATCGCGGTCGCGTCGATCCCGTGGTCGCGGGCGAGGGCGGCGAGGTCGCCGAGCCGCCCCCGGAGCACCCGCTCGTCCGGCCAGCTCGCGCGGTGGACGATCGCGGCCGGGCACCCGGCGCCGTACGCCGGCGCGAGCGCCGCGACCGCCTCGTCGAGCCGGTCCGCCGAGAGGAACAGCGCGAGCGTCGCCCGGTGCTCCGCGAGCGCGCGGAGGTCCTGCCCCTCGGGGACCGGCGTCCGCCCCGCCGCGCGCGCGAGGATCACCGTCTGCGAGACGCCCGGCACGGTCAGCTCGCGGCGGAGCGCGGCCGCCGCGGCGGTGAACGACGAGACGCCCGGGACGACCTCGTACGGGATCCCCAGCGCGTCGAGCCGGCGCATCTGCTCCGCGGTCGAGCCGAACAGGAGCGGATCGCCGGTGTGGACTCGCGCCACGTCCTCCCCGCGCTCGTGGGCGGCGCGCATCTCCGCGACGAGCTCGTCGAGGGTCATCCCCGCGGAGTCGAGCACGCGGGCGTCCGGCCGGGCGCGCGCGACCACGGCGCGCGGGACGAGCGAGCCCGCGAAGATGACGACCGGGCAGCGGGCCACGAGCTCGGCGCCGCGGATCGTGATGAGGTCGGGCGCCCCGGGCCCCGCGCCGACGAAGTGGACCGTCATCGCCGCTCCTCCGCGAGGCCGGCGCCTTCGCGACCGTACTTCCCGGCGTACCCGCGCGGGGTGACGAGCAGGCCCTCGAACGCGAACGTCCGGCTCGAGCCCACGATGACCGTGGTCGTCATCCCGATCTCCTCGTCGAGCAGCCGCTCGAGCGTCGTCACGACGACGCGCTCGCCGGGGCGGTAGGCGTCCGACACGACCGCCACCGGCGTCGACGGCGCGCGGTGGCGCGAGAGGATCGCGTGCGCCTCGGCGAGCGGCCGGCGCCGGCGGGTGCTCGCCGGGTTGTAGAGGCCGACGACGAAGTCCGCCGCGCCGGCGGCCTCGAGCCGCCGCGCGATGACCTCCCACGGCGTGAGGAGGTCCGAGAGCGAGATCGCGCAGAAGTCGTGGCCGAGCGGCGCCCCGGCGAGCGCGGCGCACGAGCCGAGCGCCGTCACGCCCGGCACCACGGAGACGTCCGGCGCCTCGCCGCGCTGCCACCCCTCGTCGCGCAGCATCTCGAGCACGAGGCTCGCCATCCCGTACACGCCGGGATCGCCCGACGAGACGAGCGCGACGCGGGCCCCGGCGCGCCCCCGCGCGATCGCGTCGCGCGCCCGCTCGGTCTCGCGGGTCATGGACCCGGCCACCTGCTCCTTGCCGTCGAGGAGGGGCGCGACGAGGGCGAGGTACGCCGCGTAGCCGATCACCACCTCGGCCCCCGCCAGCGCGTCCCGCGCCGCCGGCGTGAGCTGCTCCGGCGACCCCGGCCCGATCCCGACCACCGCCAGCGATCCCCTGCGCGTCATGCGACCTCCCGTGGCGCGCGGGCGACCGCGACCGTCACCGAGCGGCCCTCACCCGCGCCGCGCACCACCTGCTTCGGGACGACGAGCCGCGTGGCCCCGGCGGCGAGGAGCGCCGCGGGCTCCGCGACCGCCCGCGTCCCGACGTGCCGGAGGACCGTCTCCGACGGCCGCTCGATCCCCACCGCGGCGTCGAGGGCGGCCGCGCCGTAGAGCCGCAGCGGGCAGCCGAGCCGCGCGGCGAGCGCGACGATGCCCGCCTCGTCGTGCTTGAGGTCGATGGTCGCGACGGCGGCGATCGACCCGAGCGCGAGGCCGCGCTCGGCGATCACGGCGGAGACCGCGGCCCACACCGCGCCCGGCGGCGCCCCGCGGTCGCAGCCCACGCCGACTGCGAGCGTGCGCGGGCGCCAGATCACGGCGCGCCCAAGCACCGCGTCGTCCCGGAGCTCCCGGTCGGTGATCGCGACGATCGCCGCGAAGCGCGCCGCGTCGACCCCCTCGAGCGAGTGCGCGACCGAGACGTTCGCGGGGAGCGGCCCGCCCTGCGGCCACCACGCGCCGCCGCCCGCCTCGTCGACCACGAGCACCGGCGCGCCGTTCACCACCGCGGCGGCCGCGCGCGTCGCCTGGCCGCCCGGGTCCTCCATCTTCCAGCCGAGGTCGCGCCCGAGGAGGTCCACCCGGAGCGTGCCGAGGGCGTCCGACGCGGTCGTCACCACGGCCGTCGCCCCCACCGCGCGGGCGACCTCCTCCGCGAGCGCGTTCGCGCCGCCGCGGTGGCCGGAGAGGAGCGAGACGGCGAAGCGGCCCGCCTCGTCGACGCAGACCACCGCCGGATCCGCCTGCTTGCCCTCCAGCAGCGGCGCGACGAGGCGAACCGTGGCGCCGGCCGCGAGCACGAACACGTGCGCGTCGTACCGGCGGAAGGACGCCGCGACCGCC
>JAHWYA010000140.1 GCA_020028115.1 Anaeromyxobacter sp. | reverse complement strand
TGGCCGTCGGTCTCGATGGTGGTGAAGGGCTTCCCCGCCATGAGGTCCTGGACGAAGTGGTGCGTGAAGCTGTCCGGACCGCAGGAGTAGTTCGACGCGAACAGCGCGTAGACGCCGTCCGTCCGGCGGATCTGCCACGCCGCGCGGAGGATCCGCTGCCCGTGGCCCCAGAACATGTTCTCGAAGATCGGCGCGTCCTCCCCGACCGGCAGCGCGTCGACGGGGATCGCGACGGCCCCCTGCTCGCGCAGGATCGTCGGCAGGTTCGAGTTGAGGACGTCGTCGTGGATCGTGTAGGTGCGGCCGAGCACGACCACGGGGACGAGGCCGTCCCTCCGCGCGCGCTCGAGCGCGGCGGCGCCGTCGCGCAGCAGGGCGGCGTCGAAGGCGAGCTGCGCCTCCCGCGCGCGGACGAACGCCTCGCGGAAGACCTTCGCGCCCTTCACGCCGACCATCGCCGCGAGGGCCTCGCAGGAGGCCTCGAACACCGGGGAGTCGAGGGCGCCGGGCCCGACGTCCACGACCGGCGAGAGCATCCGCTTCTTCGTCGCGGGGCCGAGGTCCCAGGCGAGGACGTCCGGGCTCGCCTGCACCACCGGGCAGAGCTGGGACGCGCGCTCGCCGGCGACGCGCTGGATCTCCCGGACCATCGGGACGAACAGGAAGTCCGCCTCGCGCTCGGCGAGGCTCGCGACCGCGCCGTGGTACTGCTGCATCGGCGCGCACCAGGGGACGTTCGCCCCCTCGATGCCGCGGCGCAGCGCGGCGCGCCCGCCGCCGGGCATGACCTCGAGGTCGAGGCCGAGGCCGTGCAGGAACGTCGCGTAGAAGGGGAACATCCCCTTCAGCTGGAAGTCGTCGCTGAGCGCGACCACCTTGCCGCCGCGGCGCTGCTCGGACAGCGTGCGGCCGATCTCCTCGATCCGCTCGGCGCGGGCGCGGAACGGGTCCGGCGTGCCCTCCGGGAGCTTCCGCTTCCGCGAGCCCTGGTCGTAGAGGGAGCAGCTTCCGCCCCAGGTGAACTTCTTCTTCTCGCCCTCGAGGTGGGTCGTGAGCCGGTCGATGCGGCACTTGTTGCCGCTGCCGCCGCAGCCGCTCGTCGACTTGCAGACGAACTGGTCCTTGCCCTCGACCTGCGCGGCGAGGAAGCGCGCGCCGTCGATCCCGGCGGCGCCGTCGAGCTGCACCTTCTCCGCGGCGAGGAGCGCGATGCCGAGGGCGCCGACGGTGCCGGGGCTCGGCGGGACGACGACCTCGGCGCCGGTCTGGCGCGCCACCGCGGCGGCGAGGGCGTCCGAGGCGAAGGGCATCCCCTGGCAGAAGATGACGTCGCCGACGGAGCGGCTGCCCTTCACGCGGTTCAGGTAGTTCTGGATGACCGACTCGTAGAGCCCGGCGATGATCTGGTCGCGCGGGACGCTCGCGGCGACCGCCTCGTCGATCACCTCCGCCATGAAGATCGAGCAGTGCTGGCCGAGCGCGGCGCTCTCGTCCGCGCCGAGCGCGATCTGGCCGAGCTGCGAGACGTGGGTCACGCCGTCGAACCGGCTGCCCTGCTCCTCGATGAAGGAGCCGGTGCCAGCGCTGCACGCCTCGTTCATCGCCGCGTCGACGACGCGGCCGCTCTCGAGGCGCACGTACTTCGCGTCCTGCCCGCCGATCTCGAAGATCGTGTCGACGCGCGGGTCGTAGTGGTGCGCGCCCTTCGCGTGGGCGGCGATCTCGTTCAGGACGAAGACCGACTCGGTGCCGAAGCAGGTGGCCAGGAGGGAGCCGACGATCTCGCGGCCGCTGCCCGTGGTGCCGAACGCGCGGATCCGGGCGCCCGCCACCGGGCCCTTCAGGAAGTCCCGCATGAGCGCCTGCGCGGCGCCGACGGGATCGCCGCTCGTGCGGCCGTAGCTCTCCCAGATGGGCTCGCGCCGCGCGAGGTCGAGCGCGACGACCTTCGCCCCGGTCGAGCCGATGTCGAAGCCGAGGACGACGTCGATCGTCTCCGCCGGGCCGGCGGCGGCCGGCGGCGGCGCGGTCATGCGGCGGACGCGCGGGAGCGCGCCCCTGAGCGACGGGACCGACTCGATCCCCGCCACGTCGAGCTCGCGGATGAGGTCCTCGAGCGCGCGCGCCCCCGGGCGCATCTCCGCCGCGTGGACGGCGCAGCCGACCGCCTCGAGGACGAGCTCCTCGCCGCTGTCGGGCTCGAAGAGCCTCATGCCGCTCCGCTCGAGGAACCCGCGGAAGTGCTCGCGCACGCGGCGCGAGCGGGTGACGCCGCCGGTGAGGAGCACGCGCGGCGGAGACCGCCGCGGCTTCACCAGGACCTCCGCGCTCTCGGCGATGGCGTCGAGGAGCCCGGCGAGGATGCGCTCCTGCCGCTCGCCCTTGTTCGCGAGGTGCGTCATGTCGGTCTTGAGGATGACCGGGCACCGCCCGGAGAGCGGCGCGGGCTTCTCCACCCCCTCGGCGGCGAGGGCGGCCTCCTCGACGGTCAGGCCGAACCGTCCGACGAGCTGGCGGAGGAAGTTGCCGGTCCCCTGCGCGCACCGGGACGACTCGCGATAGACCGACTCGCCGGCCGCCGGGATCTCGAGGACGCAGATGCCCCGGCTCCCGATGGAGACCACCGTGGCGGGCTCGTCCCCGTAGAGGAACCGGAAGCCCTTGAAGAGCGCGTTCCGCGTGGGGATCCGGTCGACCGCGAGCTGCCGGCCGAGGCGCCCTGTCGCAGCCACGGACGAGACCGTCCGCCAGTCCCAGGACTGGAGGATCTCGAGGAGCCGCTCGGCGGGCTCCTTCCCGTGGGGAACGACGGCGTGGCGGACGAGCCGCAGCCCGTCGTCGTACCCGCCCAGCTCGGCGAGCTTGATCGTCTCCGCCCCGACGTCGACTCCGATGAAACGCTCCATGTGCTCCCTCCCGTCGCGCGCAGGGCGTACTACGCCCCCCCCGGCGGAGTCGAGACCCTATCCGACCCCGATGCGGCTTGTCCAAGGTCAATCGCGTGACGAACGCGACCTCGTCTCACTCTCCGGAACGCGATCCGGAGCGCACGGGCGCGCGAGCGACGGCCGACTTCACTGCCGGTCCGTTCACGGGCAGGCGACCCCCGAGGGCCGCCCCAGTTGACTCTGGTATCAGCCGCGCCGCGCGCCGCAGTTCGGGCAGAGCGACACGCCGTCGCGCAGGGTCGTCCCGCACGAGCAGATCCGGAGCGCCGCCGCGGCCGCGGCGACGCCGGATGCGCCCGGGAAGACCGGCAGCCGCATCCCACATCCGCCGCAGAGGCGCTCGCCCGGCATCGCAGGGGTCCGGCAGTAGCGGCACGTCACGAACGCCGGCAGCGACGTCGGGGCGTCGTCGGGGACCTCCGCCGCGGTCCGCTCGAGGTCGGGCGTCGTCTCGACCACCACGTCGACCGGCGCCGCCCGCGTGGCCTCCAGGTCGGGGGTGTGGTCGTCGGGGATCGCCGCGCGCGCCGGGGCCGGGTCGTGAAGGGTCGGCTCGAGCTCGGCGACGCGCTCGCCGGCCACCGCCGCGGCGGGCGCGTGGAGCGTCGGCTCGAGGCCGTCGACCGCCGGGATCGCGAGGTCCGCCGCGGTGACGCCCAGGACGAGCCGCTTCCCGCAGACGTCGCACTCCGCGCCCTGGGCTTGCTGGTGCTCGCAGACGGGACAGACGATCATCCGCGGGATTGTAGCGCGCGCGGAGCGCATCCCGTAGCCCGCTCCGTCAGCCGTGCGTCAGCGGCACGAACCGGACGCCGAGGAGGTCCGTCTGGAGGGTGGCGCCGTCGCGCCCGCGGTCCACGAGCCGGAGCACCTGCCCGTCCGGGGCCGCCCCGACCGGCAGGATCATCCGCCCTCCCGCCGCGAGCTGGTCGAGGAGCGCAGGGGGGACCTCGGGCGCGGCGGCGGTCACGACGATCCGGTCGAAGGGCGCCTCCTCTGGCCAGCCGAGCGTGCCGTCGCCGATCCGCAGCCGGACGTTCCCGAGGCCCAGGCGGCCGAGGAGGACCGCGCGGGCCCGCTCCGAGAGCTCGGGGACGACCTCGATCGAGAACACCTCCTTGGCGAGGAGCGCCAGGATCGCGGTCTGGTACCCGGACCCGGTGCCCACCTCGAGGACCCGCTCGCCTCCCGCGAGCCGGAGCCGCTCGGTCATGAACGCGACGACGAACGGCTGCGAGATGGTCTGGCCGTGGCCGATCGGGAGCGGCCGGTCGGCGTCCGCGTCGTCGCGCAGGTGCTCGGGCACGAACGCGGTGCGGGGGAGCTGCGCCATCGCCAGCAGGACCCGCTCGTCCCGGATCCCCTGGTCCCGGAGGAAGGCGGCCAACTCGGCGCTCACGCCCTCGATGATAACGCCGCGCCACCTCCCCCGCGCGCGCGAGAACCGCTACCCCACCTGCGCGAGCGAGAGCCGCTCCGCCCAGCGGAGCCGGAGGGCCTCCGCGGCGGCGGCGTGCTCGGGGCGCGCGAGGTCCGGGTCGGCCTCGACGAGCGCGAAGGCGTCCTCGCGCGCCTCCTCGAGGATCGACTCGTCGCGGTACAGGTCGGCGACGTCGAGGATCGCGAGGCCGGACTGCCGCGTGCCGAGGAGCTCCCCGGGGCCGCGGATCCGGAGGTCCTCGCGCGCGATCTCGAACCCGTCCTGCGTCCGCTCCACCGCGCGGAGCCGCTCGCGCGCGTCGTCGCCGGTCCGGCGGAAGTGCGCGATCAGCAGGCAGTGGCTCTTCTCCGCGCCGCGGCCCACGCGACCCCGCAGCTGGTGGAGCTGCGACAGGCCGAACCGCTCGGCGTGCTCGACGATCATCACGGTCGCGTTCGGCACGTCGACGCCCACCTCGATGACGGTCGTCGAGACGAGGACGCGCAGCGCCCCGGCGCGGAAGCGGTCCATCACGTCGCGCTTCTCCTCCGCCCTGAGCTGGCCGTGGAGGAGGCCGACGGCGTGCCCCGTGAAGACCTTCGCGAGCTCGGCCGCGCCGGTGGTCGCGTCGGCGAGGTCGGTCTTCGCCGACTCCGCGACGAGGGGGTAGACGACGTACACCTGGCGCCCCGCCTCGAGCTCCCGGCGCGCGACGTCGTACGCGGCGCGCCGCTGCGAGTCGCCGTACAGCTTCGTCGCGACGGGGGTCCGGCCCGGCGGCAGCTCGCCGATCTTCGACTGGTCGAGGTCCCCGTAGAACGCGAGGGCGAGGGTGCGGGGGATCGGCGTCGCCGTGAGGACGAGGACGTCCGGGCGGCGTCCCTTCGCGATGAGCGCGAGCCGCTGCATGACGCCGAAGCGGTGCTGCTCGTCGACGACCACGAGCCCGAGCCGCTCGAACCCGACGTCCTCCTCCACGAGGGCGTGCGTCCCGACGGCGATCCGCGCCCGGCCGGCGGCGACGGCGGCCCGCGCCTCGCGCTGCGCCTTGCCGCGCGCGGCGGCGCCCACGAGCGCCACCTCGACGCCGCTCCCGGCGAGCCACCCCGAGAGCGTGGCCGCGTGCTGCTCGGCGAGGATCTCCGTCGGCGCCATGAGCGCGGCCTGCCAGCCGGACTGGACGGCGAGCATCATCGCGGCGAACGCGACCGCGGTCTTGCCGCTCCCGACGTCGCCCTGCAGGAGCCGGTTCATCGGCTCCGGGCGCGCCATGTCCCGGGCGATCTCGGCGAGCGACCGCTCCTGCGCGCCGGTGAGGGTGAACGGCAGCCTCGCCGTCGCCTGCCGGACGGCGCTCGCGGACGCGTCGAAGGCGATGCCCGCCTGGGCGCGGACCCCGCGCCTGCGCCGGGCGAGGGCGAGCTGGAGGAAGAACAGCTCCTCGTAGATGAGCCGCCGGAAGGCC
>JAHWYA010000139.1 GCA_020028115.1 Anaeromyxobacter sp. | reverse complement strand
GCCGCGCTCGCCGGGGAGAGGAGCTGGTGCGCGTGCACCACGTCGACGCGGCCGCCGAGCGCGGCGACCTCCCGCGCGGCGAGGGCGACGTAGGCGAGCGTCGCGGCCGGCCCTCCCCGGGCGAGGCCGACGCGGTGCACGGTCACGCCGTCCGCGTCCTCCAGCGGGGGCCGCCCCGG
The DNA here is from genome assembly GCA_020028115.1 of Anaeromyxobacter sp. GTDB lineage: Bacteria > Myxococcota > Myxococcia > Myxococcales > Anaeromyxobacteraceae > Anaeromyxobacter. The sequence goes on along the minus strand of JAHWYA010000139.1, from coordinate 5,676 downwards.
GGCGGGGCGCGTCACGACGTGGACGTCGACGCCGAGCTCGACGAGCCCCCGCGCGAGGGCGAGGGTCTGGGTCTGGATCCCTCCGACGGACGGCGGGAAGAGGCTGGTGAGGAGCGCGACGCCACGCATCGTGGACCTCACGATGCGGCGCCCGCCGGCGCGGGCGAACCCCCGCGCCCCGCGGCGGGGGTCCTAGGTCGCCGGCGGGGCCGAGCGCCGCTCGAGCTCCGCCAGCACCGCGCGGTCCGCCTCGAGGAAGTCGTAGGCGGCGAGCGTCCCCACCCGGGCCCAGGCGATCTCGGCGACGCCGAGGGGGGCCGGCTCGGCCGCGGGACCGAGGGCACAGGCGTAGAACGCGAGCTCGACGTCGAGGTCGGGGTAGCTGTGGCGGTGGCGCAGCAGCAGCGCGCCGACGGCGGCCTCGCAGCCGAGCTCCTCGCGGAGCTCGCGCGCGAGCGCGGCCTCCTCCGGCTCGCCCGCCTCGACCTTGCCCCCCGGGAATTCCCACTGGCCGGGCTGCCCCGGCCGGTCGGGCCTGCGGGTGACGAGGATCGCGTCTCCCCGGCGGACCACCGCCGCGACCACCCGGATGGATCGCACGACTACCCGAGGTCGAGCGCGAAGAGGTCGCCGCCGTTCGAGAGGACGTAGACCCGGCCGGACCCGATCCCGGGCCAGGCGAGGACGCCCGTCCCGGGGTCGAACGCGCGCAGCGGCCGCCCGGTGCTCGCCTCGAGCCAGCGGAGGCCGCCCTGCGCAGCGGGGACGAGGAGCCACTTGCCGGCGAAGGCCGGCGGGCCGCCGGGCGAGCCCTCGAGCGGCGTCGTCCAGAGCGCGGCGCCAGCGGGCGTGAGCCCGATGACGTTCGCCGGCGTGACCGCCACGACGACCCCTCCCGCGACCGCCACCTGCGAGGCGCCCGGCGCCGGGAACGACCAGAGCTCCTTGCCGGTCCGCGCCTCGAGGGCGAGGACCGCGCCGGAGTAGGCCGCCGCGTAGAGCCGGTCGCCGTCGAGCGCGAGCGCGTCGACGTCGACGTGCGTGCCGGCGGGCGCGACGCGCCGCTCCCAGCGCGCGGCGCCGGTCGCGACGTCGAGCGCGGCGACGTATCCGTCGGAGTAGCCGGCGAAGGTGGCGTCGCCGGCGACCTGCACCGACGCCGCGCCGTGGATCGTGAGGCCCTCGCCCTTCCGCTCGCGGCGGTGGTGCCACTTCCACGCGCCGCTCGCGGCGTCGACCGCGAAGACCGTGTCCTGGAGGCTCGCGACGAGGACGAGCCCGCGGGCGAGCGCCGGCCGCGTCGAGAGGTCCTCCTTCGCGGCGTAGGTCCAGCGCGGCTTGCCGGTCGCGATCGCGACCGCATAGAGCATGCCGTCCGCGGAGCCGGCGTAAACCGTGTCGCCGTCCACCACCGGCGGGCCGAAGCCGCCGCCGGCGCGGAGCTCCCAGAGCACGGAGCCGTCGGGGCGGAACGCGTGGAGCCAGCCGTCGCGCGTGCCGACCACCGCGAGGCCGCGCTGCGGGTCGACCCCCACGCCGCCGCGCTCCTGCGGGCCGACCTCCATCGAGCGGAGCGGTACGAGCGGCCGCTGCCACGCGACGGTGTACAGCCGCACCGGCGCGGGTGGGAGCGCCGTCCGGACGCCGGGCCCCGCCGCCGCGAGGACGAGCGCGAGCGCGAGCCCGGCCGTCATCTACTTGCCCCCGAGCCGGGCGAGCCGCTCCGCCGCGTCGGAGGTGAGGAGCGACTCCTTGTGCCGCTCCCCGAACGCCGCGAGGATCGCCTTCGCGTCCGCGGGCTTGCCGGCGAGCGCGAGGATCCGGGCGCGCTCGAGATCGGCGCGGTCGGAGAAGGCCGGGACCTCGCGGGCGAGGCGCTCGTACGCGGCGGCCGCGGCGTCGAGGTTCCCCTTCGCCTCCTCGGCGATGGCGATGCCCTCGAGGGCGCCGAACCGGAGCGAGTCGCCCTTGGGCGCGGCGGAGAGGTAGCGCTCGTACGCGGCCTTCGCGTCGTCCCAGGCGTGCAGCTTCGTCTGCGCGTCCCCGAGCGCGAGCGCCGCGAGGTTCGCAGCAGAGGTGCCCGGGTGCGCGGCGAGGACCTTCTGCGCCGCATCGGCGACGGCCTTCTGCTTCGCCTGCTCGTCCGGGAAGAACGGGCCCGGCAGCCCCGGCAGCGGGACCGCGGAGATCTCTCCGGACATGGTGTGGAGGAGGTCCGCGGCCGCGAGGCCGGCGCGCTCCTCGCGCCCGGCGGTCACGGCCGCGAGGACGGCGAGGAGGACGACCGCGCCGACGACGATCGCGCCGACGGCGACGACGTGCTTCCGCCGCCTCGAGACCCAGCCCGCCGCCTGCGTGGCGGCCTGCTGGAACTTGTCCGGCTCCTTCATGTCCTTGCGGGAGATGGCGTCGGTCTTCGACATGTCGCCTCGTGGTCGCGCGAGCGGTGCGGCGGGAAATCCCGAGAAAATCCGCGCCAATCTAGGCGGGGCTCCCCGGGGGCGTCAAGGGAAGACCGAGCGAGCCGCTACTCCCGGCCCTGCGGAGGCGGCCGCTTCCGGCGCTTCCGCTCCTTGTAGACGATCCGCATCGGCGTCTCGAGGCCGAACGCGTCGCGGATCCGGTTCTCGACGTAGCGCTTGTACGAGTCCGGGATGGCGTCCGCGTGGGAGCACTGGATGACGAACGTCGGGGGCGCGTAGGCGACCTGCGCCGCGTAGAAGAGCTTCACCCGGCTGCCCCTCGAGATCGGCGCGGGGTGCTCGTCCTGCAGCGCCTCGACGAGCTGGTTCAGCTCCGGCGTGGGGAAGCGGGCGCGGTACTGCTCGACGAGCTTCTCCGCCCGGTCGAGGACCTTCGTCACGCCGCGCCGCTCCTTCGAGGAGACGAAGAGCATCGGCGCGAACGCCACGAACGGGAGCCGCTTGTGGAGCTCCTTGCGGTACCAGTCCTGGGTCGCGCCCTCGCGCTCCGCGATGTCCCACTTGTTCACGACGACGACGAGCGCCTTCCCCTTCTCCACGACCATCCCGAGGAGCCGCGCGTCCTGCTCGACGCCGGCCTCGGTCGCGTCGAGGAGGCACGCCACCACCTCGGCGTCGTCCATCGCCCGCATCGCCCGCACGACCGAGTAGGCCTCGACCTTCAGCGCGATCGAGCGCTTGCGCCGGATGCCGGCGGTGTCGGTCACGACGAAGCGCTTCCCGCGGTGCACCACGAGCGAGTCGATGGAGTCCCGGGTCGTGCCCGGTATGTCCGACACGACGAACCGCTCGGAGCCGAGGAGCGCGTTCACGAAGGTGCTCTTCCCGACGTTGGGACGCCCGACGACCGCGAGCCGGACGTCGCCCCGCGGGCGCTCCTCCTCGGTGACCTCGGCCGGCTCCGGCTCGTCCTCCGGTGGAGGCGGCGCGAGCGGCAGCGCGAGGCGCGCCACGATCTCCTCGACGAGGTCGGCGACGCCGCGGCCGTGCTCGGCCGAGACCGGGTGCACGTCGCCGAAGCCGAGGCCGTAGAACTCGGCGATCGGCGCGTCGCCCTCGGTCGCGGCGGAGTCGATCTTGTTCACCGCGACGAAGAGCGGCTTGCCGGCGCGGCGGAGGAGGTCCGCGACGGCGCGGTCGACGCTCGTCAGCCCCTCCCGGCCATCGACGACCAGGACGATCGCCGCCGCCTCGTCGACCGCGAGCTGCGCCTGCTGCCGGACCTGCGCGATCAGCCGGTCGCGCGTGTCGGGCTCGAACCCGCCGGTGTCCACGACCGAGAGGGCCCGGCCGTCCCAGTCGACGTCGGCGTAGTTCCGGTCGCGGGTGACGCCGGGGACGTCCTCCACGATGGCGACGCGGCGCCCGGCGATCCGGTTGAAGAGCGTCGACTTGCCCACGTTGGGGCGGCCGACGAGGGCGACGAGGGGGCGGGGCGCGCTGGTCATCGCTCGCCCCAGATCCCGAGCCGCTTCAGGGCGGCGTCGCGCTCGCTCCAGCGCTCCTCCACCTTCACGTTGAGGGCGAGGAACACCTTGCACCCGAGGAGCCGCTCCAGGTTCTCGCGGGCCTTCGTACCGATCTGCTTCAGCATCGACCCCTGCTTCCCGATGACGATCGCCTTCTGCGACTCCCGCTCGACCAGGATCGACGCCGCGATGCGGACGAGCCCGCCGCGCTTGTCCCCGGACTTCCATCGCCCCGTGGAGCGGGGCTGGGGAGGGGGGTCGCGCCGGCCGCTCTCGTCGAACTCCTCCACCTCGACCGCGGCGGCATACGGGATTTCCTGGCGGGTCTGGAGCATGACCTGCTCGCGGACGTACTCCGCCGCGAGCTGCCGCTCCGCCTGGTCGGTCATGACATCCGGCGGGAAGAGCGGCTCGTCCGACTCCGGGACGTGGCGCGCGAGCGCCTCGAGGAGGACGTCGACGTTCTCGCCGGTGAGGCCGGAGAACGGGACGATCTCCGCCCAGGCGTGGAGCGAGCGGTAGGCCTCGATCACCGGCAGGAGCGACGGGCGCGGCGCGCGGTCCATCTTCGAGACGCCGAGGACGGCGGGCTTGCCGCTCCTCGCCACCTCCTCGATCCCCCAGCGCGTCGCGTCCCCCACCTCCACCCGGCCGTCGGGCCCGGTCCCCGCCTCGACGAGGAAGAGGACGGCGTCCACCTCCGCGAGGGTGCGGAGCGCGACCTCCACCATCTGCTTGTTGAGCGCCCCCTTCGCGCGGTGCAGCCCGGGGGTGTCGAACAGCGCGAGCTGCACGTCGGGGCCGGAGTGCACCCCGAGGATGCGCGTCCGCGTGGTCTGCGGGCGCGGCGACACGATGGCGAGGTGCTCGCCGAGGACGCGGTTCAGCAGCGTCGACTTGCCGACGTTCGGCCGCCCGACGATGGCGACGAAGCCGGCGCGGAACGGGTTCTGCTTCTTGCGGGCCATGAGGTGATCGCGCCCGCCGCGCCCTTCGACGCCGCGGCCGCAGTGCGGCCGCTGGCTCAGGGCGGGACGGGCGCCAGGGGTCCTTCGGGACGGGTTGGCCTACGGCTGTGCGCCGCGGGTGATGACGACCTTCTCGAGCTTCACCTTGCCGTTGCCGGCGGCGACGATCTTCGGGACGAGGTCGAAGCCCTTCACCACCTCGCCGAAGATGGTGTGGCCACGGTCGAGCCACGGCGTCGGCACCTCGGTGATGAAGAACTGCGACCCGTTGGTGTTCGGGCCGGCGTTCGCCATCGCGAGGAGGCCCGGCTTCGTGAACTTGTTGTCGGGGCCGATCTCGTCCGCGAACTTGTAGCCGGGGCCGCCGGTGCCGGTGCCGAGCGGATCGCCGCCCTGGATCATGAACTGCGGGATGACCCGGTGGAACACCGTGCCGTCGTAGAGCGGCTTCTTCACGGTCTGGCCGCTGCGGGGGTCCTTCCACTCCCTCGTGCCCTCGGCGAGGCCGAGGAAGTTCTCGACCGTCTTGGGCGCCTTCTCGGGGAGGAGCTTCACCACGATGTCGCCCATCGAGGTCTTGAACGTCGCGAACACCGGCGTGTCCATCTTGGTCTTCTCCTGGGCGTGAGCGAGCGGTGCGGCGAGCGTCGCCGCGAGCGCGAGCGCGAGGGAGGTGCGGTTCATATCCGCGGGATGCTAGCGGCGCCCCCCCGGACGGGCAAATGGAAACGCCGCGCCGCGGCGGCTCAGGTCTTT
>JAHWYA010000138.1 GCA_020028115.1 Anaeromyxobacter sp. | reverse complement strand
GGAGGGGCCCCGAGATGAGGTTCCGCCCTCTCCTGTCCGCCCTCGCGGCCGCCGCCCTCGCGGCGCCGGCTCCCGCCGCCGCCTTGCAGTGGAGCGGCTCCGTCGGCACGCAGTATTCGCGCGAGGATGCGTGGGTGGGAGACGAGAGCCCGGCGTCCCGGCACTTCGACCTGAACCTCGGGCTCTCCCTGAACGGGTTCGTCTACCGGCCCGGCGTCTTCGCCTACGGGCTCTCGGGCGAGTACCGCCGTGCCAGCGAGACGCGCACCGGCGCGTCGGAGAGCGTCAGGGACCTGTTCCAGTACCGCGGACGCGCGACGCTGTTCGGCGATCCGCGCACTCCGGTCTCGCTCTCGGCGCACGCGCTCCGGTCGACGGAGCAGTCCGCACGGACGGCGTCCGACCCGATCGGCCTCGACGTCGAGGCGACCGCCTACGGCGCGGAGGCGCGCTATCGCGAGCCCGGCCGGCCCTCCTTCTCGGCAAACTACTCGAGGACCGAGACCACGAGCCGCGTCCCGCTCCTCGCCGACGCGACGCGCGCGACCCACTCCTTCGGCGCGAGCACCGCGCACGGCGCCGCGGGGTTCAGCTACAACGCGGCGTACCAGACCAGCCAGAGCGATGGGACGTACGCCACCGACGCGTTCGACGATCACCGGGTGACCGTGTTCGCGACGGCCACCGTGGCGGACCGGACGGAGGTCCGGCTCAGCGACTCCTACTACCTGCGCGTCCCGACGGAGCAGTCGCCTTTCAGCCCGCGCCAGGAGCTCAACGCGCTGAGAGCGGTGCTCACCCGCTACTCCGGAACGTCGAACGGGAACTTCGACCAGGTCGCCTACGGCCACTCCCGCGGCGTGCAGGTGGCGGAGGACCATCCGGACATCGATCGCACGAGCCAGCAGTTCGGCTACGCGACCCAGCGGACCCTCTCGAACCGCGAGTGGCGCCTCCGCGGCAACCTCGACGCGTCGCTCGCCCAGAACCGCGTCGGGACGACCGAGCACCGCGACGCGGGCCAGAGCCTGGGGCTGGGGCTCGTCTGGGCGCGGAACCTCCCCGACTCCGGGTACGTCGAGCTCCGCGGCGGCCCGACGCTCGGGCTCGTCGAGCCGGACGGCGAGGGGATCGCGTACGGCTACGGCGCGTCCGCGGGAGGCTCGTACCGGCGCGCCGTCGGCGCGACGACGTACGAGACGGGCTACGACCTCTCGTTCGCGTCCGACGTCGGCGATCTCGGGACCTCGTTCCGCCAGCAGGCGCACGGCTCCGCGAGCTCCCCGGTCGGGACGGGCTCGGTCCGGGGACAGCTCACGGTGACCGCGCAGCGGCGCGACAGCCCGCGCGTCGGCGTGGCCGCCCACCGCTCCGCCACGCTCGCCGGCAGCTACGGCTGGCACCGCTACGCGCTCTCCGGCGACCTGGGGATCTCGAGCGGCGTCTCCGCTCCCGTCACGAACGCCGGCGTCGGAGACGGCCTCTTCCTGTCGCTCCCGTATGACACCCACACCTACACCGCTTCCCTCGGCGGGACCGCTGGCGTCACCGATCGGCTGTCGTTCGGCGTCACGGGGCGGTTCGTGTCGTCCTCGCTGCCGGATCGCCCCGACGTGACCGAGAGAGAGGCCCGCGGCACGATCCGCTACACCATCGGCGCCTTCTCGGTCGCGCTCGACGACCGCTACACCATCTCGCAGGTCACGGGAGGAACGGCGCGCCGGAACCTGTTGTTCGTGAGCGTGAACCGCTCGTTCGGCTCGCGATACTGATTCATGGCGCTCCGGGCACATCGTTCCCTCGCCGCCGCCCTGCTCGCGGCGACGCTGGCGTGTGCCCACGCGCCGCCGCCGGCCCGGCCGGTCGCGGCGGTGACGTGGCCCGAGCCGCCCGAGCAGCCCCGGCTCCGGCTCGTGGCGGTGATCCCGTCTCCGGACGCCCCGCCGCCGAAGCTTTCGTTCTGGCGGCGGGTCCTCCACACGATCGTCGGCACGGACCCGGAGGAGCAGACCGCGCGAACGCTCGTCCGGCCGTTCGGCGTCGCGGTCGCCGCGGACGGGACGGTCTACGTCGCCGACCCGGACCTCCCGGGCGTGCTCCGCACCGACCCGGCCGGCGAGACGACCCCGCTCTCCTGCCCCGGGCGCGAGTGGGGCTCGCCCATCGCGGCGGCGCTGGGGCAGCGCGGCGACCTGCTCGTCGCGGACGCCGGTGCGGGCGAGGTGGTCCGCATCTCCCCGGACGGTGGTGCCTGCCGCATCCTCGGCGCGGGCGCGCTGGAGCGCCCGACGGGCGTCGCGGAGGCGGGCGGGCGGATCCTCGTCGCCGACCCGCCGCGGCACCAGATCGTGGTGATCGCGGCCGACGGCGCGGTCGCCGAGCGCTGGGGCCGCCACGGCGCCGGCGAGGGCGAGCTCAACTTCCCCACCGCGGTGGCCGCGGCGCCGGACGGGACGGTGCTCGTCGTCGACGCGCTCAACTTCCGGATCGTCCGGCTCGCGGCCGACGGCCGCACCGCCGGCACCTTCGGCGCGCCGGGAGACGAGGGCGCCGGCTTCGCGCGGCCGAAGGGGGTCGCGACGGACGGCGACGGACGTGTGTACGTGAGCGACGCCCAGCGCGACCTCGTCCTCGTCTTCGACGCGGCGGGCCGGTTCGAGTACGCCGCCGGCGCCCCGGGCTCTTCGCCCGGCCACGTGCAGCACCCCGCCGGCCTCGCGGTCGCGAACGGCCGGCTGTTCGTGGCGGACAGCCACAACCGCCGGGTCCTCGTCTTCCAGATCCTCGGAGGCAGCACATGAAGCGCACGCTCGCCGCGATCGCCCTCCTCGCGGCCGCGCCGGCCTGGGCCGCCCAGTCCGGCTCGGTGATCGGCTCGAAGCACGACCTCTCCGTCACCGGGCCGGGCCCCATCCGCGCGACGAGCGAGACGAACGCCTGCATCTTCTGCCACGTCATGCACGGCGCCGCCCCCGGCAAGCTCTCGAACCGTCCCGACACGAAGGCGAAGCACGTGCCCTACGAGAGCACCACCCTCTCCGCGCGCCCGGGCGCGCCCACCGGCGCGAGCCGCATCTGCCTCTCGTGCCACGACGGCACGATCGCGGTCGGCAAGACGCTCCGTCGCGAGATCCGGATGAACATCGGGGCGATCCCGGCGGACCGCAAGTCGAACCTCGGCACGGATCTCCGCGGGACGCACCCGATCTCGTTCAAGCCGACCGGCAACGGGCACGCGCGACGGCCCTCCCCCGGCTCCGCGGTGCACCTCGACGCGGCCGAGCAGGTGCAGTGCACCTCCTGCCATGACCCGCACGTGGAGTGGAATGACGCCGTGCAGGGCAAGTTCCTCGTCGCCCCGAACCAGCGGTCGGCCCTGTGCCGCGCCTGCCACGACGGCCCGACGCTCGACGTCGCCGGATCGGCGCACGCGACCGCCGCCGCGAGCTTCGGGCCGGCGAACGGGAACGAGGGCGGCTTCGCGTCCGTCGGCGAGGCGGGGTGCTCCGCTTGCCACGTGTCGCACGGCGGCGCGGCGAACGGCCGCCTCGTCCGCGCCGACAAGCAGAGCGACGACGCGCCGTGCCTGCGCTGCCACGCGACGATCGTGACGCGGGTGGACGTCGGACGCGAGGCCGCCAAGGCCTTCGGCCACGACGGCAAGCGGAACGCAGGCGTCCACGACGCCGCCGAGGGCCGGCCCGGCGGGAAGGCCCTCCCGGAGACGTCGCCGAGCGCCTCGCGGCACGCGACCTGCGTCGACTGCCACGACCCGCACTCCGCCACGAACCGCCCGGCGGTCGCGCCCGAGGCACCGGGGGCGTTGACCGGCGTCTGGGGCGTCGACCAGAACGGCCAGCGGGTCGAGCACGTCCAGTTCGAGTACGAGGTGTGCCTCAAGTGCCACGGCGACAGCGCGAACCGCGGCCAGGGCGCGCAGAGCGCCGGCGGCGTCCGCCGCGCCTCCGGCGACACGAACCTCCGCCGCGTGTTCTCGACGTCGTCGCCGTCCTTCCACCCGGTGATCGCGCCCGGCAGGAACCCGGACGTCCCCTCCCTCAAGGCGCCGTACTCGCCGGGGTCGATGATCTACTGCTCGGACTGCCACTCCTCCGACACGGGGCCGGGCGCGGGGGGCCCGGGGGCGCGCGGCCCGCACGGCTCGATCCACCCGCACCTCCTCGAGCGGGCGTACGCCGTCGCGGACCTGACGGTGGAGAGCCCGTCGAGCTACGCCCTCTGCTACAAGTGCCACGACCGCGACGTCCTCTACTCCGATCAACTGGACGCCTTCGCCGCCAAGACCGGTCCCCGCTCGCTGCACCAAGTCCACGTGGTCGACCGGACGACGCCGTGCTCCGCGTGCCACTCCGCGCATGGGGTCTCGCAGCAGACCGGCCGCCCGTCGGAGAACGCTCACCTCGTCGACTTCGACCTGTCGATCGTGCAGCCGGGCGCCGGGGGCCAGCCGCGGTACGAATCGAAGGGCCTTCGGACGGGGAGCTGCAACCTGACCTGCCATGGGACCGCGCACCCCCCTCCTCCCGGCACCCCTCCCCCGCTCCCTCCCAAGACCCCTCCCGGCTCCTACTGACGGCCCCTGTGGCCGCGGGCCGCCGGTTGTCCCGGCCGCCGAGACCGTGCAACAACTTCTCGCAGCGGCACCCGCACCAACCGCACCCGAGGTTCCCATGCGCAGCTCTCCCGTCCTCGCCGCCGCGCTCGTCGCCTCCGCCGCCCTCGCGGGCTGCGCGACCGCCTCGAAGACCGAGCGGCGCGAGCTCGTGTGGCCGCTCCCGCCCGACATGCCGCGGATCCGCTTCGTGCGCGCGTTCCAGACGGAGGAGGACGTCGGCGGCGGGGCCATGCGGTCCCTCGGCCGCGCGTTCCTGCCCACCGACACCGCCGTCGCGGTCGCGCAGCCCACGGGCCTCGCGCTCTCCCCGGACGAGCGGACGCTCTACGTCACCTGCAACGCGCCGCGGCGGATCGTCGCCGTGGATCTCGTGAACGACTCGATGCGGCTCATCGCGCAGTCCGGCGACGAGCGCCCCGTGGGACCCTTCGCGGTCGCGACCGACGCCGAGGGTGCCCTGTACGTCACGGACCACGCCGGCGACACGGTCTTCGTCCTCGCGCCGGACGGCAAGTTCCTCCGCAAGTTCGGGAAGGGAAAGCTCGATCGCCCGACCGGGATCGCGATCGACCGGCGCCGGCAGCTCGTCTACGTGACCGCGGGCGCGTCCAGCGCCTCGACCCACCACCGCGTCGAGGTGTTCTCCCTGAAGGGAGACCACCTGCGCACGATCGGCACCCGCGGCCAGCAGGCCGGGCAGTTCAACTTCCCGGCGAACCTCGCCGTGTCGAAGGACGGCCAGCTCTACGTCGTCGACATGCTGAACTTCCGGCTGCAGGTGTTCGACCCGGACGGCCAGCTCGTCGCGATGTTCGGCGCGAGCGGCGCGGGGATACCCGGGACCTTCGACAAGGCGAAGGGCGTCGCGTTCGACGCGTTCGGCAACGTGTACGTCGTCGACAGCCAGCAGGGCTACGTGCAGATCTTCAACCCGAAGCACCAGGTGCTGATGGCGTTCGGCGGCCGCGGGGAGGAGCTCGGCTACATGCACGTGCCCACCGCGATCACGATCACCTCGAAGAACCGGATCTTCGTCGCGGACTTCGCGGTGGACCGCGTGAGCGAGTACCAGCTCGTCAACACCTCGCCGGAGGACAGCTACATCCCGTCCGACGCGCCGGCGAAGCAGGGGCCGGTGGGCGCCGGCGGAGCGACGGTGACGCGGGTGCCCGCCGAGACCCCCGCGGCGCCGGCGCCGAAGTCCGGCGCCGAGGCCCGTTAAGCGAGAGCCGCCGCGCGAGC
>JAHWYA010000137.1 GCA_020028115.1 Anaeromyxobacter sp. | reverse complement strand
GTCGACGTCGGCGGCGCCGCCGGCACGGACGAGCGCGAGGCGGCGCTGCTCGCGCTCCCGGAGGCCTGAAGGGGGCGACATCGCGTCGCGCGCTGCGCGCCGGTGCGTCGCGCACGCCGCACCGGGCGCGGCGGCCGGGCGCCTGCACGAAACGTCAAGTGCCCGGAATCTGGCGACCGCCGGAGGAGTCATGGCGCAGCGCGGCGAGGCCAGCGCGCACCGGTGGCGGTACGATGACGCGCGTCATTGCAACATTCGTACCGCGCCCGCCTGGTTGCTTGACACCGGGAGAGAACTGGAGTTTTTTGCCGACTCCACTCACGCGAACCCAAGCATCCCACCCGCGGTCGCGAGGAGATTTCATGGCCATCGACAACGCTCCGAAGAACCCGCCCGGCAATCCCGCCCCGAAGAAGAAGATTCGCCGAGAGGACGCGCTCGCGTACCACTCGATGGGCCGCAAGGGGAAGATCGAGGTCATCCCCACGAAGCCCTGTGCGACCGCGCGCGATCTCTCGCTCGCGTACAGCCCCGGCGTCGCGGAGCCCTGCCTCGAGATCGCGAAGGATCCGGACCTCTCCTACCTCTACACGGCCCGCGGGAACCTCGTCGCGGTCGTGTCGAACGGCACCGCCGTGCTCGGCCTCGGCGACATCGGCCCGGCCGCCGGCAAGCCGGTGATGGAGGGCAAGGGCGTCCTCTTCAAGCGGTTCGCGGACATCGACGTCTTCGACATCAACATCGACGCGAAGGAGATCGACGACGTCTGCCGCGTCGTGAAGGCGCTCGAGCCGACCTTCGGCGGCATCAACCTCGAGGACATCAAGGCCCCCGAGTGCTTCATCATCGAGGAGCGGCTCAAGAAGGAGATGCAGATCCCGGTCTTCCACGACGACCAGCACGGGACCGCGATCATCTCCGGGGCGGCGCTGCTCAACGCGCTCGAGCTCGCCGGCAAGAAGATCGACCAGGTGAAGGTGATCGTCTCCGGCGCCGGCGCGTCCGCGATCGCCTGCACCAAGTTCTACATCTCGCTCGGCGTGAAGCGCGAGAACGTCGTGATGGTCGACACGAAGGGCGTCGTCTTCAAGGGCCGCACCGAGGGCATGAACCCCTGGAAGCAGGAGTTCGCGTCCGACACGAAGGCGCGCACCCTCGTCGAGGCGGCGAAGGGGGCGGACGTCCTCCTCGGCTGCTCGGTGAAGGGCATGTTCACGCAGGACATGGTCCGCTCGATGGCGAAGGACCCCATCGTCTTCGCGCTCGCGAACCCTGATCCGGAGATCAGCTACCCCGACGCGAAGGACGCCCGCGAGGACGTCATCATGGCGACGGGCCGGTCGGACTACCCGAACCAGGTGAACAACGTCCTCGGCTTCCCGTACATCTTCCGCGGCGCCCTCGACGTGCGCGCGAAGGCCATCACCGAGGACATGAAGATGGCGGCGGCGAAGGCCCTCGCCGAGCTCGCGAAGGAGGACGTGCCGGACTCCGTGTCGCGCGCCTACGGCGGCGAGAAGTTCCGGTACGGCCGCGACTACATCATCCCGAAGCCGCTCGACCCGCGGGTGCTCCTGGCGGTCGCCCCGGCCGTCGCGAAGGCCGCCATCGAGGGCGGCGTCGCGCGCGTCCAGCTCGACCTCAACCAGTACCGCGACCAGCTCCGCAAGATGCAGAGCCGCTCGCACCAGGTGATGGGGTCGATCTTCACGAAGGCGAAGAAGAAGCTCGCGAAGATCGTCTTCCCCGAGGGCCACCACCCGAAGGTCCAGCAGGCCGCCGAGATCCTCCGCGAGGAGGGGATCTGCGAGCCGGTGCTCCTCGGGCCGGTGGACGTGATCCGCGAGTCGATCAAGCAGCAGCGGCTCGAGGAGCTCGACGGCATCACGATCGTGAACCCGGAGGAGAGCCCGCTCTACCCGAAGTACGTCGCGCGGCTCTGGGAGCTGCGCCAGCGGCGCGGGCTCACCTACGAGGAGGCGCGCCGCCGCATGCGGACCCGCGCCTACTACGCGGCGGTGATGCTCGAGCAGGGTGAGGTGGACGGCCTCGTGACCGGCCTCACCACCGGCTACGCGGACGCCGTCCGGCCGTCGCTGGAGGTCATCCACACCCGCGCCGGGAAGCGCGCGGCGGGCGTCTACATCGTCGTCACGAAGAACGACTTCAAGTTCTTCGCGGACTGCACGGTGAACATCGACCCGAGCCCCGAGGAGATGGCGGAGATCGCGCTCACCACCGCCGACCTCGCGCGCTACTTCGACGTCGTGCCGCGCGTGGCGATGCTCTCCTACTCGTCGTTCGGCTCCGCCGAGGGCGAGTCCCCGCGCAAGGTGCGCGAGGCGACGCAGCTCGCCCGCCAGCGCCGCCCGGATCTCGAGATCGACGGCGAGATCCAGGTCACGCCGGCGCTCACGGCGGACACCCGCGTCCCCGAGTTCCCGTTCGCGAACCTGAAGGATAACGCGAACGTCTTCGTGTTCCCGAACCTCGACGCGGCGAACATCGCGTACCAGCTCCTCGAGGCGATGGGCGGCGCGGAGGTCATCGGCCCGGTGCTCCTCGGCATGCACAAGCCCGTGAACGTGCTCCAGATGGGCACGAGCGTGCAGTCGATCGTGAACCTCGCCGCCATCACGGCGCTCCGCGCCCAGGGCGACGAGTTCCTGTTCTAGAGGGACGAGTTCCTCTTCCAGAGGGACGTTAAGATCCGCGGGCGCGCCGTGTAGACTGCGGCGCGCCCGCGCCCTTTCCGCGCGGCACGCAGCGGCGGAGGCCTTCGTGACCGAGCACCAGACCCGCGTCGCCCGCTACCAGGAGGCTCTCGCCGAGCGCGGCCTCGCCGGCGCGCTCCTCCTCAACGCCGTCGACGTCTTCTACCTCTCCGGCACCGGCCAGAACGGCGCGCTCTGGGTCCCCGCGGCCGGCGCGCCGGTCCTCCTCGTCCGCAAGAGCTTCGTCCGCGCGAAGGCGGAGGCCGGGATCCCCGACGTCCGCCCCTTCCCCCCGTCGAAGGAGCTCGCCGCGACGCTCGGCGCGTCCGGGAAGGTCGGCGTCGCCTTCGAGGCGGTGCCGCAGGGTACGCTCGACTTCTGGCGGAAGGTCCTCCCCGCGGCCGAGCTCGTCGACGGCGGCCCGCTGCTCCGCGAGCTGCGGCAGGTGAAATCGGAGGGCGAGCTCGCCGTCATGAGGGAAGGCGCCCGGCGCATGTGCGGCGTCTTCGCGGAGCTCCCGTCGTTCCTCCGGGCCGGGATGCGCGAGCTCGACCTCTCCGCCGAGGTCGAGTACCGGCTGCGCAAGGCCGGAAACGAGGGCTCGCCCCGCCTGCGCGCCTTCAACGCGCACTTCTTCGTCGGGCTCGCCGTCGCTGGCGACGGCGCCGCCGCGCCGGGCGCCTTCGATGGCCCGGTGGTCGGGGCCGGGCTCTCCGCGGCCTACGCCGGCGGCGCCTCCGAGCGGGTCGTCCGCGCGGGGGAGCCCGTGCTCGTCGACTTCACCTCCGTCCACGGCGGCTACGTCGTCGACATGACGCGCATCGCGGTGGTGGGGAGCCTCGCCCCCGAGCTCGAGCGCGCCTTCCAGGTGGCCCGCGCGATCCAGGACGAGGTGGCCCGCAACCTCCGACCCGGCGTGCCGTGCGTGGAGCTGTGGGAGCACGCGAAGGCGATGGCGGAGCAGGCCGGCCTCGGCGACCGCTTCATGGGGCCGCCCGGCGACCAGGCGCGCTTCGTCGGCCACGGCGTCGGGCTCGAGCTCGACGAGCTGCCGGTGCTCGCGCCCGGGTTCAAGGCGACGCTCCGGGAGCGGATGACGATCGCGATCGAGCCGAAGTTCGTCTTCCCGGGCCAGGGCGCCGTGGGGATCGAGAACACCTTCGTCGTCACCGCGACGGGCGGGGAGAAGCTCACGGCGGCGATGCCGGACGAGGTCGTGCGGGTGCCGGCGTAGCGCGCGCGAGCGCGCCCGCGCTCAGAAGCGCTTGAACCGGATCTCGCCCTGGAGCTTCCGCGAGATCGTCGCGCCCATCGGCCCGGGGTTCAGCGGGGGCGCCTCGATCCCGGACGCGATGCCGCCGGCGACCGGGTACCAGTACCGGCCCCCCTGCGGCGTGACGTACCCGCAGGGCGCCCCGTATGCGGGCTGCGAGATCGGAGGGCCACGCATCGGCGCCGCGGGGTGGAGACGCCACTCCAGCGGCTCCCGGGACAGCCGCTGGTTCGGGAGCGTGGTGTTCGTCCCGTAGCCGTTGATCACGAACGGCGGCTTCGGATTCGGGCCCGGTGCGGCGGCCTCGGACCCCGAGAACGACGCGAGCTGCGTCGTCCACTCGCACGCCGTCGCGCTGCGCACCTGCAGCACCACGTAGGCGCACGGCGCGTCCCCGCTCTGCCATTCGGCGGCCGCGTTCTCGAACACCCACGGGCAGTTCCCCTCGCAGGTGACGAAGAAGGTGAGGTTCGTGATGGGATAGCCGCGCGCGATGTAGGTGATCTCGGCGACAGCGCTCGTGCCGACCTCGAGCGTCACCCTCCGCGCTCCGGGGATCGGATCCCACGCCTGGACCTTGCCGCTGGCGCGGCTCGTGATCAGGTACTCCCCGGGCTCGAGGTCCGTCAGCTTCGCCGAGGTGCTCAGGGTCCGCGAAAAGCCGTTCGGTCCGGTGACGGTGGCGTCCGGAGCGAACGCCGGCGTCACGCCGACGAACTGAACCGTCAGCGCGGTCTCGGCGACCGCCGGGGTCGTCGCTCCGAGCGCCGCCGCGAGCAGCAGCGGCCGCCAGGACCGGCCCGAACGCGAACCGTAGGTCATCATCCGCCCTCCTGCTCCGAGGAAGCACCGAGCGGGAGACTACACTGAACGTGGCGGGCGGTCGCACTTCGCTTTGACCGGTGCCGTGCGACTGACCGATGCCGCCTGCGGCGGCGCTCCGCTCAGGCCGAACGGGAACTCCGGCCCGTCCTTTCGGCGCAGGTCAGGCGCCGACGAGCGCCGGCAGCTCCGCGAGCGACCGCACCTGGACGTCGGGCCGCTCGGGGAGCCGCTCCGGCGGCTGCCCGGCGCGGTTGCACCACGCGACGCGCAGCCCCGCGGCCTTCGCGCCACACGCGTCCCACCCGTTCGCCGACACGAAGAGGATCTCGTTCGGCCACAGGTGGAGCCGGTCGAGGGCGAGCCGGTAGACCGCCGGGCTCGGCTTGTAGATCCCGACCGCCTCGACGGAGAGCACCGCGTCGAGGAGCGGCGCGAGCCCGGCCGCCTCCGACGCGGCGGCGAGCATGCGCGGCGCGCCGTTCGAGAGGATCGCGAGCGCGAGGCCCGCGTCGCGGAGCGCCTGCAGCGCCGGCCGCGCCTCCGGGTACGCTCCCAGCCGCTCGTAGAGCGACATGAGCCGCGCGCGGAGGCCCGCGTCCTCCACGCCGAGGCTCTCCATCGCGAAGTCGAGCGCGTCCGCCGTCACGTGCCAGAAGTCGGCGTGCCGGCCCATGAGGCTGCGGAGCCAGGTGTACTGGAGCTGCTTCGCGCGCCAGAGCTCGGCGAGCGGCTGCCACTTCGCGCCGAGCGCCTCGCGGGCTCGCTCGGAGGCGCTCGCGACGTCGAACAGCGTGCCGTAGGCGTCGAACACGGCGGCGCGGACGCCCTGGAGCGGCGCGCCGGGCGAGTCGAGACCGGCCATCGTTCACCTCCGGAAGAGGGAATGATGCCGGATCGGGAGGTCCCCGTCCGCGGATCCGGGCATCACGTCCGGGGCGCGTCCTGCGGCCTCAGCAGCCGCGCGGCGGCCCGGATCCCTCGCCGTCGTCGTCCTTCGCCCCGTCCCGGGGGCGATAGGGCACGCCTCAGGTGGGCACCCCGAGCTTCGGAAAGATCACGTACTGGAG
>JAHWYA010000136.1 GCA_020028115.1 Anaeromyxobacter sp. | reverse complement strand
ATCCCGATCTGCTCGGTGAGCTCGGCGCGCGTCCGCGCGAAGCGCTCCAGGTTCTTCTGGAAGAGGACGATCGACGACGGCAGGTGCGTCCACGGGTCGACCGCGTCGCTCCGCCCGTACGGCGGGCCACGGAAGAGCCCGAGGATCGACGGGGACAGCGGCGGGTCGGACGCGACGAGGTCGTCCTCCGAGGGCAGGTCCTCGACGGTGATGGCGACGTTCGCGAGGTAGCGGCGCACCTGCTCGGGGAGCTTCTCGAGCGCGTCCTCCACCGCCTGGTCGAACACCGCCTCCGAGAGCGCGATGGGCGCAGGGAACTCGTCGGGCGCGAGCTTGCGCGCCCGCGCGAACCGGCGGCGCGCCTCCTCCTCGTCCCCGCGGCGCTCCGCGACGAGGCCGAGGTAGTGCTGCGTCCACGCGTCCGCCGGCTCGACCTTCTCCGCGCGCGCGAGCGCGCGCCGCGCGTCCTCCCACCGGCAGAGCTCGTACAGCGCGATCCCCTGCTCGAGGAGGACCTCGACCGCGTCCGGCAGCGCGTCCGCCGCCGCGGCGAGCCGCGGCAGCGCCTCGTCCGAGCGGCCGAGCTGGTTCAGCGCCGCGCCCTCGAGCCACGCCGCCTCGCCCTCGAGCTCCGGCTCCCCCGCCTTCCGCGCGAGCCGGCCGGCGCGGCGGGCGAGGTCGAGGCCGCGCTCGACCACCGCGCGGTCGGGCTCCTCGTCCGCGAGCCGGTTCACGAGGAGGTCCGCGAGGCCGAGGTGGACCTCCACGTCGTCCTTCCCCTCCGCGAGCGCGCGGTCGTACGCGGCGAGCGCGTCGTCGATCCGTCCGGCCGCGGCGAGCGCCTCGGCCCGGAAGTGGAGGGCCGCGACGGAGCGGGGCGCGAGCGCGAGGGCCTCCTCGGCGCGGGCGAGCGCGCGGCCGTGGTCGCCCGCCTCGAACGCCTCCCCGGCGGCGTCGACGAGCCGCTGGACCTCCGGGCCGTCGTCGCGCGGGCGCATGCACGCCACGTAACGCGCGCCGCGCCTCCGCGTCAACGCGCGCTTGACGGGGGGACGGCGGGGCTTATGTTAGCGGCCGCCCGGGCCGACTACCAGCGCGTCGGGCCGCCCAGGCCGCGGACTTTACACACGAAATCGAGAAAGGACGATCCCATGGCCGCCAAGGAGATCACGTTCAACCAGCCCGCCCGGGAGGCCATCCTCCGCGGCGTGCAGACGCTCGCCGAGGCCGTCTCCGTCACGCTCGGGCCGAAGGGGCGCAACGTCGTCATCGAGAAGTCGTGGGGCTCGCCGACCATCACGAAGGACGGCGTCACCGTCGCGAAGGAGATCGAGCTCGAGCAGAAGTTCGAGAACATGGGCGCGCAGATGGTCCGCGAGGTCGCGTCCAAGACCTCCGACAAGGCGGGCGACGGCACGACCACCGCCACGGTCCTCGCGCGGTCCATCTACGAGGAGGGGCTCCGCCTCGTCGCCGCCGGCCACAACCCCATGGACCTGAAGCGCGGCATCGACGCGGCCGTCGAGGTCGTCGTCGCGGAGCTGAAGAAGCAGTCCAAGCCGACCGAGGGCAAGAAGGACATCGCGCAGGTC
The DNA here is from genome assembly GCA_020028115.1 of Anaeromyxobacter sp. GTDB lineage: Bacteria > Myxococcota > Myxococcia > Myxococcales > Anaeromyxobacteraceae > Anaeromyxobacter. The sequence goes on along the minus strand of JAHWYA010000136.1, from coordinate 4,321 downwards.
GGGACGATCTCCGCGAACGGCGACGCCACCATCGGCAAGATCATCGCGGAGGCGATGGAGAAGGTCGGCAAGGAGGGGGTCATCACGGTCGAGGAGGCGAAGGGGCTCGAGACGACGCTCGAGGTGGTCGAGGGCATGCAGTTCGACCGCGGCTACGTCTCCCCGTACTTCGTCACGAACCCGGACCGGATGGAGACGGTGCTCGAGGATCCGTACCTCCTCGTGACCGAGAAGAAGATCTCGGCGATGGCCGACCTCGTGCCCGTGCTCGAGCAGATCGCCCGTGGGGGCAAGCCGCTCCTCATCGTGGCCGAGGACGTCGAGGGCGAGGCCCTCGCGACGCTCGTCGTCAACCGGCTCCGCGGCACGCTCCAGGTCTGCGCGGTGAAGGCGCCCGGCTTCGGCGATCGGCGCAAGGAGATGCTCGCCGACATCGCGACCCTCACCGGGGCGCGCGTCGTCGCCGAGGAGCTCGGCCTCAAGCTCGAGCAGCTCACGCTGAAGGACCTCGGCCGCGCGAAGCGGGTCACGATCGACAAGGAGAACACGACGATCGTCGACGGGGCCGGCAAGAAGGCCGACATCGAGGCGCGCATCAAGACCATCCGCGCCCAGATCGAGGAGACCACCTCCGACTACGACCGCGAGAAGCTCCAGGAGCGGCTCGCGAAGCTCGTGGGCGGCGTCGCGGTGATCCAGGTCGGCGCCGCGACCGAGACCGAGATGAAGGAGAAGAAGGCCCGGGTCGAGGACGCGCTCCACGCGACCCGCGCCGCGGTCGAGGAGGGCATCGTGCCGGGCGGCGGGGTCGCGTACCTGCGCACGCTCCCGGCCCTGAAGAAGGTCCAGGTCCCGGAGGGCGACCAGCGGTTCGGGGTGGACATCGTCCGCCGCGCGCTCGAGTGGCCCGCCCGCCGCATCGCGACCAACGCCGGGGTGGAGGGCGCGGTCGTCGTGTCGAGGATCCTCGAGGGGAAGGGCGCCTTCGGCTTCAACGCCGCGACCGAGGTCTACGAGGACCTCGAGAAGGCCGGCGTCATCGATCCGACCAAGGTGTCCCGCACCGCGCTGCAGAACGCCGCGTCGGTCGCGAGCCTGCTCCTCACGACCGAGGCGCTCATCGCGGACGCGCCCCCGAAGAAGAAGGCGAAGGGCGGTGCCGGCGCCGCCGCGATGGGCGGCGGCATGGACGACATGGACTACTGAGAACACCGAGGACTGGCGCCTCCGGGCGCCAGTCCGAGCGGGAGACGCCCGCACGCGCGCCTCCGCCCGATGATCGGGTGCGCGTACCCCGCCCGTCGTCACGGCGCCTCTTCCCGCGCCTCGCGACAGATCGCCCCACGAAAAAGACGCGGGGCCACGGATCGCTCCGTGGCCCCGCTGACGACGACTGCCGGGTTCCGCCCGACGATGGCACGTAATAGCGGCTGCCCTCGTCACCGAAACGGCCGTGATTGCGACCGTTTTCGTATGCCTAGATCCTAACCGCCGGGCGGACGCCGGTCAATCAGGCCGCAGGAGCCCAGCGAATCCAGGGGGTTCGGCGGCAGGCAGGCCCCCGCTCGGTACCCGCTGGATACCCCCGCCCGTGGCTTCAGCCTCGCTCCCCCGCGGGCACGGGCGGCAGGTCCTTCGACGCCATGTAGACGACGTTCCGCGTGGACTTCTTGCCTCGGTACATGGCGCGATCGGCGAAGTCGAGGATCTCGGCCTTGGTGCCCGCGTGCTCGGGGAACGACGCGAGGCCGATCGAGGCGGTCACGCGCACCCTCGCCCCCTCCCGCGAGAGGTAGCGGTGGTCCTCGATGGCGCGGCGCACCCGCTCGGCCACCTTGAGCCCGCCGCCCGAGTCGATGCCGACGAGGAGCACGACGTACTCGTCGCCCCCGTAACGCACCACGACGTCCTCGTCGCGAACGCAGGAGCGGAGCACCCGGGCCACCTCCACGAGCAGGCGCGACCCCGACAGATGGCCGTGCTGGTCGTTCACCGCCTTGAAGTGGTCGAGATCGAGGAAGAGGAGGGTGAACGGCCGGCCGCCTCCGACCTCGCGGTCGAGCGTCACGTCGAGGTAGCGCACGTTGTAGAGGTGGGTGAGGTCGTCGAGGTAGACGAGGTGCTCGACCTGCCGGAGCCGCCCCAGGTTGTGGAGGGCGAGGCCGAGGTGCCGGCACAGGAACGCCGCCCCCTCCGCCGCCAGCGGCGGCAGCGCCGCCTCCCCGAGGGCGACGACCGCGCCGACGAGCGTGCCGTCGTCCACGACGGCGAGGCAGGCCGCCTCGCGGACGCCGCCCGACGGGCCGATCGGCGCGTCGAACCGGATGGGCAGCACCGCCGGGCCGAACGGGTCGAGCGCCTCGAGCGTGGGGACGGAGCGCTCGAGGAGCTCCGCGGCGAGGCCGTACTCGAGCCCGTGCGCGCCGGACGCGACGAAGGAGCCGTCCGCCGTCCGCTCGAACAGCGCGACGACGGGCCGCCCCGCCGCGGCCGCGATGGATGCGAGCGCCATGGGGACGAGCCGGTCCCGGTCGACCGTCGAGGCGATTCGCTGGCCACTCTCGAAGAGCTTCAGGTGGGCCCGCAGGGACAGGTTCTCGGCGAGCAGCGAGCGCGTCGCGAGGCACCGCTGGACCGCGAGCTGGAGCGCCTCCGGCGTGACCGGCTTCACGAGGTAGTCGGCGGCGCCGGCCCGGATGGCGCGCACGGCGGGATCGACCTTGTCGAGGGCGGTGACGACGATGACGCCGAGGTTCGGATCGAGCTGCCGGGCGAGGTCGAGCAGCTCGAGCCCGTCGCGAGCGCCCGGGAGGATGATGTCCGTGAGGAGGACGTCGAACCGGCGCTGGCCGAGGATGGCGAGCGCCGCCTCGGACCCGTCCGCGACCTCGACGTCGTAACCCGCCGCGCGCAGATAGTCGGAGTAGACGGTTCGGGCGAACCGCTCGTCGTCCACGAGAAGGACCGCGTGGGCCATTCCGGTTCCTTGTATATCATGCGGGCCGTGGACTCCCTCCCGGCGGCCCGCAAGGCGCTCCTCTTCTCCGCCGGCGGCGCGCGCCTCGCGATGCGCGTCTCCCACCTGCGCGAGATCGTCGCCGTGCCGCCCGACGGCGGTGAGGTGCTCGCGCGCGGCGAGCCGGTCGCGACCGCGTTCGTGTCGACGGTGCTCGGTCTCCCGGCCGGGCCCGCGCCGTACGCGATCCTGACGGAGGGCACGCCGCCGGCCGCGCTGCGGGTCGAGGCGCTGCAGGGGATCGTGGACCTCGCCGAGGCCGAGTTCTTCCAGCTCCCGGCGCGCACCTTCCTCCCGCAGCCGGCGCCGTTCTCCGGCGCGGTGGTGGTGAAGGGCGAGATCGCGCTCGAGCTCGCCGTCGCGACGCTCGGCTTCGCTCCCCTCGAGCCCGCGCTCGACCTGGGAGAAGCGCCGTCCGACGTCGAGCCGCCGCCGGAGCGCGAGCTGCGCTTCGCCCGCGGCGCGCGGATCTTCGGGGTCCCGCTCTCGCTCCTCGTGCAGGTGCTCGACGCGCCGCGCGTCGCGCCGGTCCCGCTCGCTCCGCCCTCGCACCGCGGGCTGCTCTATCACGGGCGCGCCCTCCACCCGGTCCTCGACGTGGCGGTGCTGTACGGAGACGCGCCGTCGCCCGTCCGGGCGGTGCTCCTCCTCGACGCCGGAGGGGTGGGGGTCGCGGTCGCGGCCGATCGCGTGCTCGGGGTCGGAGCGGTCGGGGACGGCGTCGTCCGGCCGCCCTGGGACGCCGTCTTCGCGGCCTAGATCTGCTCACGCGCGGAGGCCGCCGAGGGCATCGAAGGTCCCGTAAATCTTGACATTCGTGCGATCCGGAGGTTACTGGATACGAGCCTTTCCCTCGACTCGCGCCGGCCACGGCGGGAACCCTCATGCCCAAGAACCTTCTCCTCGCGGACGACTCGATCACGATCCAGAAGGTCGTGGGCATCACCTTCGCGAACGAGGACTTCAAGGTCACCTCCGTCGACAACGGCGAGGACGCCCTCTCGAAGGCGCGCGAGCTCAAGCCCGACATCATCCTCGCCGACGTCGTGATGCCCCGGCGGAACGGGTACGACCTGTGCGAGGCCGTGAAGGGCGATCCCGCGCTGCGCGGGATCCCGGTGCTCCTCCTCGCGGGCACGTTCGAGGCGTTCGACGAGGCGCGTGCCCGGGCCGCCCACGCCGACGGCCACATCGCGAAGCCGTTCGAGAGCCAGGCCCTCATCAACAAGGTGAAGGAGCTCACGGGCGGCAAGCCCGGCGCGCAGGCCGGCGCCGCCGCCGCACCCGCGGCGCGCCCCGCCGCGC
>JAHWYA010000135.1 GCA_020028115.1 Anaeromyxobacter sp. | reverse complement strand
GCGCGTCCGCGCCGCGGCGGGCGAGCTCGCTCCGGAGGGCCGCCGTCACGGCCGCCCCGAGCTCGGGCTCCGTCGACGCGTTCGCGAACGGCCGCACGTGGATGCGCCCGGCGCCCCCCGCCGCGACGTACCGCTGGCTGAAGCCGTAGCCGCACCCGGCGAGCGCCGCCGCCGCGAGCGCGGCGACGATCCGCGTTGCGAGCGCAGGGGCAGCCGAATGAGGCTGCCCCGGCCCCTCAGGGGGCCCCCAGCGATGTGCGCGGCTTCGCCGCGAGTACGGATCTCGAGCGAGCGGGGGCCATCGGGGGGGAGCCCGCTTCATGGGCTACCCCCCGATCACAAAGTTCATCAGGCGCTTCGGCACGAAGACGACCTTCCGGACCGTCTTCCCGGCGAGGTGCGCCTTCACGCGGTCCTCGGCCTCGGCGAGGGCGCGGACCTCCGCCTCGCCGGCCGCCGCCGGCGCCTGCACCTCGCCGCGGAGCTTCCCGTTCACCTGCACGGCGATGGTCACCGTGTCGGCGGCGACGAGGGCCGGGTCGAAGGACGGCCAGGGCTCGTCCGCGAGGAGCCGGTCGCGCGCCGCGGGCCCGAGCACCTCGTGCCAGAGCTCCTCCGCGACGTGGGGCGCGAAGGGCGCGAGGAGCGTCGACACCGCGACGAGCGCCTCGCGCACCGCGGCGCGGTCGGGCTCGCCCTTCGGCTCGAGCTGGTAGAGCGCGTTCACGAGCTCCATCAGCGCGGCGATGCCGGTGTTGAACTTGAGCTCCTTGTCGAAGCCGTCCGTGACGCGCTGGATCGTGCGGTGCGTCTTGCGGCGGAGCTCGAGCGAGTCGCCGCTCGCCTGGGCGAGGACCTTCGGGTCGGCGACGGCGAAACAGTCCTGGCGGGCGTGGAACAGCCGCCACACGCGCGTGATGAACCGGAACAGCCCGTCCACCTGCTCGTCCGACCAGTCGATGTCCTTCTCCGGCGGCGCCGCGAACAGGATGAAGAGGCGCAGCGTGTCCGCGCCGTACTTCCGCACCATCGGGCCGGGCTGCACGACGTTGCCCCAGCGCTTCGACATCTTGCGGCCGTCCGGGCCGTTCACGATGCCCTGGGTGACGAGCCGCTTGCAGGGCTCGTCCTCGTGGACGAGGCCGAGCTGGTGCATCACCCGGTGCCAGAACCGGAAGTACAGGAGGTGCATCACCGCGTGCTCGGGGCCGCCGACGTAGACGTCGATGGGGAGCCGCTTCTTCGCCTCCGCCGGATCGAACGGGCGCGTCGCGTCGTGGGGCGACAGGTAGCGCGCGTAGTACCAGGACGAGTCGACGAAGGTGTCCATCGTCTCGACCTCGCGGCGGGCCGGCTTGCCGCAGCGCGGGCAGGTCGTGTTCACGAACGCCGGGACCTTCGCGAGGGGCGGCTCGCCCTTCCCCGTGATGATCGCCTCGTCGGGGAGCACGACCGGCAGCTGGGCGTCCGGGACCGGGACGATGCCGTCGGTGGGACAGTAGACGACCGGGATGGGCGTGCCCCAGTAGCGCTGGCGCGAGAAGCCCCAGTCGCGCAGGTGCCAGCGGACGGTGGCCTTGCCGAAGCCCTTCGCGCTGGCCTCCTCCGCCATGACCTCGCGCGCCTTCGCGCTCGGCAGCCCACTGAAGCGCCCGGAGGCCTCGACGACGCCGTCCTGCGTGAACGCCTGCGAGAGCACGTCGCCCGGCGGGAGCCGGTCGCCCTTCTCCGGCTGGATCACCACGCGGACGGGCAGCCCGTACTTCCGCGCGAACTCGAAGTCGCGCTGATCGTGCGCGGGCACGCTCATGACCGCGCCGGTGCCGTACTCGGCGAGGACGAAGTTCGCGATCCAGACCGGGACCTCCTCCCCCGTGTACGGGTTCACGGCGCGCGCGCCGGTGAAGACGCCCTCCTTCGGCGCGTCCTCCCCCGTCCGCTGCGCCGCCTCGGTCTTGCGCATCCGCTCGACGAACGCGCGCACCTCGTCGCGCCGCTCCGGCGCGGTGACCCGCTCGACGAGCGGGTGCTCCGGGGCGAGGACCACGTAGGTGCAGCCGAAGATCGTGTCGACGCGCGTCGTGAAGACGTCGATGGCGGGGCCGCCCGGCACCGCTTGCCCTCGGACCTCCGTCGCCCCGCGGAGCGGGGCTGGGGAGAGGGCGAAGGCGACCTCGGCGCCGACGCTCTTGCCGATCCAGTTCCGCTGCATCGTGGTGATCCGCTCGGGCCACTCGGTGAGCCGGTCGAGGCCGTCGAGCAGGTCCTGCGCGAACGCGGTGATCCGGAACGCCCACTCCGGGATCACCTTCTCCACGACCGGCGACTCGCAGCGCTCGCAGCGCTCGTCGACGACCTGCTCGTTCGCGATGACCGTGTTGCAGCCGGTGCACCAGTTCGCCTTGCCCTCGCGCCGGTAGACGATCCCGCGCTCGAGCATCCGGAGGAAGAACCACTGGTTCCACCGGTAGTACTCGGGATCGCAGGTCGAGATCTCCCGCTCCCAGTCGAAGGAGTAGCCGAGGCTCTTCATCTCGGCGCGGAACGCGACGATGTTCTCGCGCGTCCGCTCGCCCGGGTGGCGGCCGTCCTTGATCGCCGCGTTCTCCGCGGGCAGCCCGAGCGCGTCGAAGCCGATCGGGTGGAGGACGTCGTGGCCGCGCATCCGGAGGTAGCGGGCGAGGGCGTCACCGATGGTGTAGACGCGCCCGTGCCCCATGTGCATCGCGCCGGACGGGTACGGGAACATCTCGAGCACGTAGCGCGGCTCGGCGCCGGCGCGGCGGCCGGTCCGGAAGGCGCCCGCCTGGTCCCAGCGGCCCTGCCAGCGGGGCTCGATCGAGTGCGGTTCGTAGCGTTCGTTCATCGACATGGGGGGCGGATATTACCGGAGGGCTGGTCCCGCGTCTGCCCCGCGGACGACACGGGGCACCCGTACGTGGTCGTGGACGTGGGCGTGGTCGTGGACGTAGACGTGGACGTGGGCGTGGGTTCGGGACAAGACCACGACCACGACCACGTGACCCCGGTCCCGAGGAAACCCCGCATGTACCCGCCCGTCCACGTCGCCGACATCTCGCGCCACGAAGGCCAGGAGGTGACCCTGCACGGGTGGCTCCAGGGCCGCCGCTCCTCCGGGAAGCTCCACTTCCTCCAGCTGCGGGACGGCACCGGGACGATCCAGTGCGTCGTGTTCAGGGGGAACGTCGCGCCGGAGACGTTCCACGAGGCCGATCACCTCCCGCAGGAGACGAGCCTCGCCGTCACCGGCCTCGTGAAGCGGGACGAGCGGTCGCCCCTCGGGTTCGAGCTCGACGTCCGCGGGCTCTCCGTCTTCGCGCGGCCCTCGCGCGAGTACCCGCTCGGCCACAAGGAGCACGGCGTCGCGTTCCTGATGGAGCAGCGGCACCTGTGGCTCCGGTCCCAGCGCCAGCAGGTCATCCTGCGCGTGCGCCACACGGTCGAGAAGGCCATCCGCGACTTCTTCGACGAGCGCGGGTTCACCCTCGTCGACGCGCCGATCTTCACGCCGTCCGCGTGCGAGGGGACCTCGACGCTCTTCGAGGTGCCCTACTTCGACCTCGGGAAGGCCTACCTCACGCAGTCCGGCCAGCTCTACATGGAGGCGGCCGCGATGGCGCTCGGGAAGGTCTACTGCTTCGGCCCGACCTTCCGCGCCGAGAAGTCGAAGACGCGCCGCCACCTCACCGAGTTCTGGATGGTCGAGCCGGAGGTCGCCTACATGGACCTCGACGGCGACATGGCGCTCATGGAGGAGTTCGTGTCGCACGTCGTCCAGACGGCGCTCGCGCGTCACCGCAAGGAGCTCGTCTCCGTCCTCGAGCGCGACGTCTCGAAGCTCGAGAACGTGAAGCCTCCGTTCCCGCGCATCACCTACTCCGAGGCGGTCGAGGTGATCCGCAAGGCGGGGCACCCGATGACCTGGGGCGACGACATCGGCGGCGACGAGGAGACCGTCGTCGCGAGCCAGTTCGACCGGCCGGTGATGGTCCACCGGTACCCGGCGTCGATGAAGGCCTTCTACTTCAAGAAGGACCCCGCCGATCCGCGCGTCGCGCTCGGCTGCGACGTCCTCGCCCCGGAGGGCTACGGCGAGATCATCGGCGGCGGGCAACGCGAGGACGACCTCGCGGCGCTCGAGCGCGGGATCGTCGAGCACCGGCTTCCCGCCGAGGCGTTCGAGTGGTACCTCGACCTGCGCCGCTACGGGAGCGTGCCGCACGCCGGGTTCGGCATGGGCGTCGAGCGCTGCGTCGCGTGGCTCTGCGGGCTCCACCACGTCCGCGAGACCATCCCGTTCGCGAGAATGATGGAAAGGATCACGCCGTAGGAGGGATTGGACCGCCACGACGTGGTCGTGGCCGTTCACTCGATCCTCAACAGCGACCTCACCGCCTCCACCACCTGCGTCGCCTGGACCGGCTTCACGAGGTAGGCGCTCGCGCCGAGGCTCAGCGCGCGCCTGCGGTCCTCCTCCGCGCCCTCCGTCGTGATGACGACGATGGGGACGCGCTGGTGGGCGCCGCCGGCGCGGACGAGCGCGACGAGCTTCAGCCCGTCGAGCATCGGCATGTTGATGTCCGTGAGGACGATGTCGAACGCGCCGGTGCTGAGCTTCCGCCAGGCGTCGGCGCCGTCGGTCGCCTCGACGCTGCGCATCCCGGGGATCCGCTGGAGGGCGTACGCGAGCTGCTTGCGCATCGCGCCGCTATCATCCACCACGAGTGCGTGGAGGTGCGCCATTCGTTCACGTCCCCCGGCCGAAGCGGACGAGCCGCTCCGCGATCCGGTCGAGCGGGAGCAGCTCGTCGAGCGCGCCGCTCTCCGCGGCCGCCTGGGGCATCCCGTATACCACGGCGCTCTCCTGCGACTCCGCGAGCGTCAGCCCGCCGTGGGCCTTGACCGCGACGACGCCCTCCCGGCCGTCCTGGCCCATGCCGGTGAGGACGACCCCGCACGCGCGCGCGCCGACGGCCGCCGCGACCGAGCGGAAGAGCCGGTCGACGGACGGGCAATGCCCCCGCCGCTCGCCGGCGGCCGCGGGCGGCAGCACCTCCGCGTGGAGCGACCCGTCGCGCGCGCGCCGCACCTCGAGGTGGCGCCCGCCCGGCGCGACGAGCACGCGCCCCTCCGCGAGGAGGTCGCCGCTCGCCGCCTCCTGCGCGCTGAACACGCTGCCCCGCCCGATCCGCTCCGCGAACGCGGCGGTGAACTTCTCGGGCATGTGCTGGGCGACGACGACCGCGATCGGGAGGTCGCCGGGGAGCGCGGCGAGGAGCCGGAGCAGCGCCTGGGGCCCGCCGGTGGAGGCGCCGAGGGCGACGACCCGCAGCTCCCCGGCGCGCGCGAGCGCCGGCGCCGGGACCGGCCGGTCGGGATCGCGCGCCAGGTTCTGCGGCCGCAGCGCCCGCAGGAGCTCGCACTTCTCGAGGAGCGCCGGCGCGATGTCGTCGAAGGAGACGCCGTCGTCCGGCTTCGCGACGAAGTCGAGCGCTCCGAGCTCGAGCGCCTTGAAGACGTCGCTCCGGTGTGACTGCGACGACACGACGACGACGGGCGTCGGCCGGCGGGCCATGAGCAGCCGCAGGAACGTGAACCCGTCCATCCGTGGCATCTGCAGGTCGAGGAAGACGAGGTCCGGCTGGAGCCGCAGCACCTCCCGGAGCGCCTCCTCCCCGTCGCGCGCCGCCCCGACGATGACGAGCCCAGGGCGGCCCTCGAGGATGCGCCCGACCGCGTTCCGGGTCGCGTCGGAGTCGTCCACGATCAGGACGCGGGTCGGCTTCGCCCAGTGACGCCCGGGCGGCCTCACGGCCCCTCCCCCCACGCGGGCCGCGCGGGCCGGCGGTACACGAGGTCGTTCGTGAGATGGACGATCTCGAAGTCGGCGGTCAGG
>JAHWYA010000134.1 GCA_020028115.1 Anaeromyxobacter sp. | reverse complement strand
GGGCCCGCCGCCTCGCGGCGACCGGCCCCGCGACCGTGGAGATCGCGGGCGCCCGCCCCGCGAGCGCGACGAGCGCCGCGCCGACCGCCCCGCCCCCGGGCCCGGTCCGGGCGAGCCGCCGCCGCTCCCCGACGTGCCCACCGCGGACGAGGGCTCGTTCGCGGACATGTTCGCCGCCGCGGACTCGACGCCGCGCCGCCGCTTCCAGGTGGGCGAGAAGGTCGCCGGCAAGATCATCCAGCTCGGCCAGGACGTCGCGTTCCTCGAGCTCGGCTCCGGCGTCGCCGAGGCGATGATCGAGGTCGCCGAGCTGAAGGACGACGACGGGAACGTCACGGCGCGCGAGGGCGACATCGTCGACGGCGTCGTGGTCCAGGCGAACGACCGCGGCGTGATCGTGTCGAAGGGCCACGGCAAGGCGCCGCGCGATCACGCGCGCGACGCCCTCGTGGAGGCGGCCCGGACCGGGCTCCCGATCGACGGGATCGTGAAGGCGGTGAACAAGGGCGGCCTCGAGGTCGAGGTCCACGGCGTCCGCGCCTTCTGCCCGGTCTCCCAGATCGACGTGCGCTTCGTCGGCGATCCCACGACGTTCGTCGGCCAGAAGCTCCAGTTCAGGGTGCAGCGCGCGGACGGCCGCGACGCGGTCCTCTCCCGGCGGGCGCTCCTCGAGGAGGAGCGCGCCGCGAAGGCGAAGGAGACCCGCGAGAAGCTCGCGCCGGGCGCGGTGCTCGACGGCGTCGTCACGAGCGTCCAGGACTACGGCGCGTTCGTCGACCTCGGCGGGATCGAGGGGCTCGTCCACGTCTCCGAGCTCTCCTGGGATCGCGTCTCGAAGCCGCAGGACCTCCTGAAGTCGGGCGACAAGGTCCAGGTCCAGATCCTCAAGATCGAGCAGGACGCGAAGAAGGGCGAGCGGATCGGCCTCTCCGTGCGCGCCCTCGTGCCGAGGCCGGAGCCGAAGACCGCGCCCGAGGGGCCGCCCCGGCCCGCGCCCCCTCCGCCGCCGAAGGCGGGCGACGTCGTCCAGGCGACCGTCGACAAGATCGAGAGCTTCGGCGTGTTCGTCCGGTTCGCCGGCGGCCGCGGCCTCGTCCCGGCGAGCGAGTCCGGCACGCCGCGCGGGGCGGACCTGCGCAGGGCGTTCAAGGTCGGCGAGGCGTTCCCGGCCCTCATCGTCGCCATCGACGAGCAGCACCGGATCCGGCTCTCGAAGACGGGCGCCGAGGACGCCGAGGAGCGCAAGGACGCGGCGGAGTACATGCGCGCGTCGGCGCCGAAGGGGTCGGGCAAGGGCTTCGGGACGCTCGGGGATCTCCTGAGACAGAAGCTCGAGAAGAAGTAGCCCGCACCCCCCGCGGCCCGTCACGGCGCGGCCCCCCTCCCGTCGCCGGTCGTGAGCACGTGCGGCGGATCGAGCGGATCCGGCTTCTCGCGCGCCGCCTCCTCGATGACGACCGCCCACGGCGCGAGGCCGCCGGCCGGCGCGGCGCCGAGGTTCGCCCGGACGACGAGCTCCTCGCGCCGCAGCGTGAACGCGGTCCCGTCCACCTCGACGTCCGGGAAGCGCGCCGCGATCGCGGGGAGGTGCCTGCGCCGGAGGGCGAGGAGCCTGCGGTAGTGCTCGCGGAGGTGCCCGTGCCGCCCGTCCCGCCGGTGCGAGAGCCGCGACCGCTCGAACGTCGCGGGGTCCTGCGGGTCGGGCACGTCCGCCGCCGCCGAGATGAACTCCTTCTTGCGTCCCTCCGAGACGCCCTTCGCGAGCGCGGGATCCGAGTGGCTCGTGAAGTACTGGAACGGCCGCGCCTCGCCGTACTCCTCGCCCATGAAGAGGAGCGGGGTCCCGGAGCCGAGGAGGACGAGGGCCGAGGCGGGGTAGAGCGCGTCCCAGGGGACGAGCGACGCGATCCGCTCCCCCCGCGGCCGGTTCCCGACCTGGTCGTGGTTCTGCAGGCACGTGACGAAGCGGGCCGGGCGGAGGCCTCGCGAGGTGGTGCCGCGCGGGCGCCCCTGGTGACGCGAGACCTCGCCCTGCCAGCTCCAGCCCTCGGCGAGCGCGCGGCGAAGCTCCCCCGCGCCGCCGAAGTCGGCGAGGAAGGTGTCGCGCTCCCCGGTGAGGAACGCGTGCAGGGCGTGGTGGAGGTCGTCCGCCCAGACCGCGGAGCACCCCCACCCTGCGGGCGGGGGCTCGAGCACCTTGCGATCGTTCCGCTCGTCCTCGGCGATCACGTGGACGGTGCGGTTCGCGGCCGCGGCGGCCGCCCGCACTTCGTCGCAGATGTCGGTGACGAGGTGGCGCGGGCTCCCGTCCTCGATCGCGTGGGTGGCGTCGAGCCGGAGCGCGTCCACGTGAAAGTCGCGCACCCACTGGACCGCCGTGCCGACCACCAGCCGCCGGACCGGGCCAGACCTCCGCCCGTCGTAGTCGATCCCGTCGCCCCACATGGACCGGTGGCGGGCGGTGAGGTACGGCCCGACCTCCGTCAGGTAGTTCCCCTCGGGCCCGAGGTGGTTGTAGACGACGTCCAGGCACACCGCGAGGCCGAGCGCGTGGGCGCGATCGACGAAGCGCTGGAGCGCCGCGGGCCCGCCGTAGCCCTCGTGGACCGCGCGGAGCGACACGCCGTCGTAGCCCCAGTTGCGCGTGCCCGCGAACGGCTGGAGCGGCATCAGCTCGACGCACGTCGTGCCGAGCTCGACGAGGTCCGGGAGCCGCGCCGCCGCGGCGTCGAGGGTCCCCTCCTCCGTGAAGGTCCCGACGTGCAGCTCGTAGAAGACGAGCGCCTCGAGCGGGATCCCCCGCCAGCCCCCGTCCGTCCACGCGTGGCGCGCCGGATCGAAGAGCGCGGAGGGGCCGTGGACGCCCTCGGGCTGGCGCCGCGATGCAGGGTCGGGCCGGACCTGGCCTCCGTCGACGACGAGGGCGTACTCGGCGCCGTCGGCGAGCCCCTTCACCTCGCCCTCGAACCAGCCGCGCCCCTTGGGGGCGAGCGGATGATCGCGCCCCGCGGCCCGCACGGCGACCCGCTGCATCGTCGGGGCCCAAACGGTAAATCGTGCGCCGCCGGGGACCACCACGGCGCCGTGCTCGTGCGGCTTCATGCTGGAAAGTACGTCGGGCGGCGCGCGCCGGGACCCCGCCTTACCATGCTCTCGCAGCCCGAACTCGGGTATCGACTGGCGTCCGGCCGTGCGCTAGGTTGTGGCCCCCGCGCCGCCCCTAGGACCCCGACGGCGCGCCGCTTTTCGACGCGGCTACAAATTCACGAAGGAACGCTCATGTCCACCAACGCCCCCACGAAGAACGCCGCTCTCCTCGGCTGGGTCGATGAGATGGCGAAGCTCGCGAAGCCCGACCGCATCCACTGGTGCGACGGGAGCGAGGCCGAGAAGAAGAGCCTCCTCGAGCAGGCGGTGGCGCAGAAGGTCCTGATCCCGCTCGACCAGAAGAAGTGGCCTGGCTGCTACTTCCACCACTCGAACGTGAACGACGTGGCGCGGGTCGAGCACCTCACCTTCATCTGCACGCCGACGAAGGAGCAGGCGGGGCCGACCAACAACTGGATGGAGCCGAAGGAGGCGTACCGGAAGCTCGGCGCCATCTACGACGGCGCGATGAAGGGCCGGACGATGTACGTCGTGCCCTACATCATGGGCCCGGCGGACTCGCCCTTCTCCAAGGTCGGCATCGAGCTCACCGACTCCATCTACGTCGCGCTGAACATGGGGATCATGACGCGCATGGGGAAGGTCGCGCTCGACCGCCTCGGCACGTCGACCGAGTTCAACCGCGGCATGCACTCCGTCGCCGACTCGAGCCCGGACCGGCGCTTCATCTGCCACTTCCCGCAGGACAACACGATCTGGTCCGTCGGCTCGGGCTACGGCGGCAACGCGCTCCTCGGCAAGAAGTGCCTCGCGCTGCGCATCGCGAGCTACCTCGCGAAGAACGAGGGCTGGCTCGCGGAGCACATGCTCATCCTCGAGGCGGAGAGCCCGGAGGGCGAGGTCTCCTACGTCGCCGCGGCGTTCCCGTCGGCGTGCGGCAAGACCAACTTCGCGATGCTCATCCCGCCGAAGACCTTCGACGGCTGGTCCATCCGGACGGTCGGCGACGACATCGCGTGGATGCGCGTCGGCGACGGCGGCCAGCTCTGGGCGGTGAACCCGGAGGCCGGCTACTTCGGCGTCGTCCCGGGCACGAACTACAAGACGAACCCGAACGCGATGAAGTCGATCGAGCGGGACACGCTCTTCACGAACGTCGCGCGGACCGCCGACGGCGACGTCTGGTGGGAGGGCAAGGACAACGAGGCCCCCGCCGAGCTGATCGACTGGAAGGGCGCGCCCTGGAAGAAGGGCTCGACGGACAAGGCGGCGCACCCGAACAGCCGCTTCACCGCGCCGATGGCGAACAACCCGGCGCTGTCGCGCTTCGCCCACGACCCGAAGGGCGTGCCGATCTCGGCCCTCATCTTCGGCGGCCGCCGGTCGACGACGATGCCGCTCGTGCTCCAGTCGTTCAACTGGACCCACGGCGTCTACCTCGCCTCGACGATGGGCTCCGAGACCACCGCCGCCGCGCAGGGGCTGAAGGAGGGCGTGCGCCGCGACCCGATGGCGATGCTGCCGTTCATCGGCTACGACGCGGGCAGCTACTTCCAGCACTGGCTCGACATGCAGAGCCGGATCCCGAACCCGCCCAAGATGTTCATGGTGAACTGGTTCAGGAAGGGCGCCGACGGCAAGTTCATCTGGCCGGGGTACGGCGAGAACATGCGCGCCCTGAAGTGGATCCTCGACCGCTCGCACAACCGCGTCGGCGCGCAGGAGACGGTCGTCGGCTACGTGCCGCGCGCGCAGGACTTCAACACGAACGGGCTCGACATCAAGGCCGAGGCGCTCGCCACGGCGATGAAGGTCGACCTCGCCGAGTGGCAGGAGGAGATCGAGTCGCAGAAGGAGTGGTTCGACAAGCTCGGGCCAACCCTCCCGCGGCCGCTCTCGCTCCAGCGCGAGCTGCTCCTCGAGCGCGTGAAGGCGGCGCGGAACGTGAAATAGATCCGGCGACCGTCCGGATCCATCGGGCCCGGCCGGAGACGGTCGGGCCCGTTGCGTTTCCGGCGGCGACGTCGCCATACGAGCGCCGCTCCGCGGCGGCGGCACCCCCGCCGGCGTGCCGGTGGGCGGAGCGCACCCGCTGTAGGGTGGTGGCGGCGCCGCGGGTCCCCACGCTGCAACAGTTTTCACGGTCCGGGCGCGCGCGTCGTCACCGCGCGCGGCGGGCCGGCGCGGCGCCGCGTCCAAACCCCCGCCGTCTCTCGCCCGGCGCCCGTGGCACGCGGCGAGCACCATCCCTCGTCGGGTGCGGGGAGGAGGTGTGGCATGGCTCACGCTGGCAGCTCGACGACGACGGGGACGGCGCCCATCCGCGTCCTGCTCGTCGACAGCAGCGCCACGCTGGGACGCCTCCTGTCGGCCGTCCTGGGCTCGAACGGGTTCGTCCCGGTCCATGCCTCGTCCGCCGAGGAGGCCCTGGCGGCGGCCACCGCCGCGACCCCCGACGTCATCGTGGTCGACGATCACCTGCCGGGCGCGAGCGGCTCCGAGCTCATCCGCGCGCTGCGCCGCTCGCAGGTCGAGCCGCTCCGATCGGTGCCGGCGATCGGACTCTCCGGCCGCCCCGGCAGCGCGGAGCGACTCCTGGCCGCCGGAGCCTCGTGCTTCATCGCGAAGCCGTTCCACGACTCGAGCCTGCTGAACGCGATCCGCTGGGTCCATTCCGCTCGCGACGACGATCCGACGTCTCGCTTCGAGGAGGCGTGGCGGAACCTCGACCGGTGAGTCGGACCTCCGGCCGACCCGACGGCCGCGGCCCCCGCGCGCCGCCGCGGGGTCGCGTCCATGCGCCGGGCAGCACGGCG
>JAHWYA010000133.1 GCA_020028115.1 Anaeromyxobacter sp. | reverse complement strand
CTCGGCCTGGTGGCTGCCGTGGCGGGCCGCCGAGAGCCGCTCGAGGATGTCCTGCCCCTCGCCGGTCGCCTCGACCGAGATCCGGAGGAGCTTCACGGCGTCGTCGAGGGGCTGCCCGCCCCCGCGGCGGCGCCGCTTGCGCGGCGGGTCCTTGAAGGTGCGCTGCGCCTGGAGCGCGAGCTTCACCCGCTCCGCGATCTTCCGCGGCAGCCGCGAGGTGGCGACGAAGGAGGCGAGGAGCGCCTCGGCGTCGGGGCCGAGGTGCATGAGGAGCGCGCCGAGGAGGACCGCCTCGGAGACTTCCTCGCCGGACCGGACGAGCCGGTCGAGCGAGGCGAGGTGCGCGAAGAAGCCGCGGCGGCGGGAGTCGTCCCAGCTCTCGAGCGCGGCGCCGAGCGCGGGGAGGATCACCGGGAGCGCGCCGCAGGCGCGGAGCAGCTCGAACGCGCGGCCCGAGCCGCCGCAGCGCAGGATCTTGAAGGTCTCCTCGAGCACCCGCGGCGGCGCGCACCGCGCGAGCTCGCCCGCGTGGCGGCGCATCGCCTCGAAGCAGTCGGGCGCGATGGTGAACCCGAGCCGCGCCGCGAAGCGGACGGCGCGCAGCGCGCGCACCGGGTCCTCGCGCATCCGGATCTCCGGGTCGCCGATCGTCGCGATCCGGTGGTCCTCGAGGTCCTGCCGGCCACCGACGTAGTCGATCACCTCGCCGGCCGCGACGTCGTAGAAGAGCCCGTTCACCGTGAAGTCGCGGCGGACGGCGTCCTCCTCGGCGGTGCCGAAGACGTTGTCGCGGGTGATGAGCAGGTCGCCGCCGTCCGGCACGTCGTCGGCGACGTCGATGGGGTTCTTCCGGAAGGTCGCGACCTCGATGACCTTCCCGCCGCGGAAGTACACGTGGGCGAGCCGGAAGCGCCGGCCGATGAGGCGGCAGTTGCGGAAGATCGCCCGCACCTCGCCCGGGTGGGCGTCGGTCGCGAGGTCGAAGTCCTTCGGCGTCCGGTCGAGGAGCAGGTCCCGCACGCAGCCGCCGACGAAGTACGCCTTGTGGCGCATGTGCCGGAGCCGCGCGATCACCTTCAGCGCGTCCGGGTCGAGGCGGTCCACCGGGATCTCCGGCGGGTGCGACGGCGGCGGGGCGTCGGGCGGATCGAGCGCGAGGCCCGGCGGCGGCCGGTGGTCGCGCGGATCGTCGTGGTCGTCGTCGGAGTCGGTGTGGCGGGGGCGCTTCGTGGATGGCTCGTGCATGCGGTCGCCGGATCGGGGGGCGCCCGGGAACGGGGGAGATCCCCGCTCCTGGAACGCGCCTCTCGACCCCGCCGTGCTGCTTCGACTTCGGGACACCGGCGGGGGTCACCGTCGGGCTCGTCCTCAGGCGCGAGGTTGTATCCAGCGCCGACCGCTGCGTCAAATGTCGGTTTCGTCGAGCTCGCCGGTGGGCGCCGCGACGAAGAGCTCCGCCTGCACCGGGACGAGCCCGAGCGCCTCGCGCACGGGCTGGAACGATCGCCGGTGGACGGGGCACGCCCCGAGCCGCCGGAGCGCGTCGAAGTGCTCCGAGGTGGGGTACCCCTTGTGCCGCGCGAACCCGTACCCCGGATGGGCGGCGTCGAGTTCCGCCATGAGCGCGTCGCGCGCGGTCTTCGCGACGATCGAGGCGGCGGCGATCGTGAGGGAGAGCGCGTCACCGTGGATGATGGGCGTGTGCGGGATCCCCAGCTCCGGCAGCTTCCGCGCGTCGACGAGGACGTGGCCCGGGACGCAGGAGAGCCCGCGGACCGCCCGCGTCAGCGCGAGCAGCCCCGCCCGGTAGATGTTGATCCCGTCGATCTCCTCGACCTCGGCGCGGGCGACCGAGAAGCAGATCGCGTTCCGCCGGATGTCCTCCGCGAGCCGCTCGCGCTCGCGCGCGTCGAGCTGCTTCGAGTCGTCGACGCCGCGCGGGCGGTAGTCGCGCGGCAGGATGCACGCCGCGGCCACGACCGGCCCGGCGAGCGGCGCCATGCCCGCCTCGTCGACGCCCGCGACGTGGAGCACCCCGCGCTCCCAGAGCTCGCACTCGAACCGGAGGAGGTGGCGCAGCCGCTGCCCCTCGGCGCGGTTCTCGGCGCGCCGCTTGCGAACGAGCCGCAGCACCTCGCGCGCTCCGGCGCGCGGATCCTGCTCGAGCGCCGCCTCGCACTCCTCCGGGAGCGGCCGGCCGCCCTCCACGAACCGCTCGCGCAGCTCGGCGACGGAGAGGGCGGCGAAATCCGCGAGGCGCATCCGGAGGGACTCTACCTGCCGGTCGAGCCGATCCGCCAGCCGGGAGGGCCTACTCGGCCGAGCGCGGGCGGGGGCGGTACGTCGCGCAGCTCCCGACGAGGAGCGTGAGCGTGCGCGGCGCCTTCTCGATCGGGAACGTCTGGATCGGCGCGCACTGGCCGCCGCCCTCCGCGCGGATCGAGATGCGGGACACGAGCACCGCCTCGGTCTCGTCGCCGAGGAACAGGTTGTTCACGAACAGCTCGCCGCTCGAGTACCGATGCTGCAGCGCCGAGTAGCCGATGGAGAAGCGGCCGCCCGGATCCGTCCGGCGCGTCACGGCGTAGCCCGGCCGATCGGTCTCGACGGTGACCTCCGCGTCCGGGATCGGCGCGAGGGTCCGCTCGTCGCGGACCTCGCCCTCGACGTGGTACGCGGTGGGCGGGTCGCGGATGTGTTCCGGCAGGGGCGGATCGTTCCGCAGGAACAGGCCGCACCCGGACAGGAACAGCGAGGCGGCGGCGAGGGCGCGCATGACGCGCCGAATTGCAAGCGGTGGACCGCGTACGGGCGGTCGGCGCGATGCAGGGTTACGGCGCGACGCGGTGTGCGGATCCCGCACGCGTGCGTGGCACGCTCCTCACCGCTGGCAACGCGGGCAGAAGAAGGTCGACCGCTGCGCCTGAACGACCCGCTGGATCTTCGCGCGACGGCAGCGCGGGCACTTTTCGCCCTCGCGGCCGTAGACGAGGAAGGGGTTCGCTCCGCCCTCCTCGACGTAGGTGATCTCCGGCCCCTCCTGGCGCGCGATCCCGTCCTTCATGGCGGTGACGATCGCGCCGGCGAGCGCCTTCACCTCGCGCGGGGCGAGCGATGGGCCCTTGCGGCGGGGGTCGACGCGCGCGCGGAAGCAGGCCTCGCTCGCGTAGATGTTGCCGACGCCGGGGAGGAGCGCCTGGTCCATGAGCCGGACCTTCACCGGGAGCTTCGAGCGGCGGAGCGCGTCGCCGAGGGCGGCCGGGTCGATGCCGCGGTCGAGCGGGTCCGGCCCGAGCGCGGCCACCTCCGGCACCTCGTCGAAGCGCGCCCCGGGGACGACGCGCAGCCGTCCGAACAGCCGCAGGTCGTCGAAGTGGAGCACCGCCCCGTCGTCCAGGGCGAAGCGCGCCCGCGAGAACCGCGTCGGCGGGTCGCCCGCCTCGCGGCGGAGCCACTTCCCCGTCATGCCGAGGTGCGCGAGCACCCCGAGCGGCGCGCCGTCCCTCTCGAGCGAGACGAGCAGGTTCTTTCCGATCCGCCGGATCTCGCCGAAGCGGGCGCCCGCGACGGCGCGCGCAAACGCCTTGGGGCTCGAGGGACGGAAGACGTACTTCGCGGTGGGCGAGGCCTCGACCCGGACGATGCTCCGGCCGGCGGTCCACTCCCGGAGGTTCCTCGCCGCGATCTCGACCTCGGGCAGCTCCGGCACGGGCCTTCCCTCCGGTGGACCTGAACCTGGACCTGGACCTCGACCGCCTACCTCTTCTCGAACGTCGCCACGAAGAACCCGTCCGTCCCGTGCCGGTGCGGCAGCAGCGTGAGCCGCGCCTCGCCCGCGCCCAGGGCCCGCGCGCGGTCCTCGCCGAGCAGCGGGGCGAGCGGCGCCGGGACGAGCCCGACCTCGCGAACCGCGAACTCGGCCACCTCGTCGTTCTCGGTCGGCCCGATGGAGCAGGTCGCGTACACGAGCCGTCCCCCCGGCCTGACCAGCGCCGCGAAGCGGCGGACGAGCTCGCGCTGGAGCCTGGCGAACCGGGCCGGATCGTCGGGGGAGAGCCGCCAGCGCGCGTCCGGCTTCCGGCGCAACGTCCCGAGGCCGCTGCAGGGCGCGTCGACGAGGACGACGTCCGCCTTGCCGGCGAGGTCCCCGAGCGCCGCGTCGGCCTCGGCGCCCGCGGGGATCGCGCGGTCGCGCAGGTTGTGGACCCCGGCGCGGCGGGCGCGGCGGCGCGCCTCCTCGAGCCGCTCGGCGTCGGAGTCGAGCGCGTGGAGCGATCCCTTGTTCCGCATCTCGGCGGCGAGCGCGAGCGATTTGCCCCCCGCGCCGGCGCAGGCGTCGACGACCGTGAGCCCCGGCCTCGCCCCGCAGGCGAGCGCGATGAGCTGGCTGCCCTCGTCCTGGATCTCGAACCAGCCGTCGCGGAACGACGCGAGGGCGAAGGCGTTCTCCCGGCCGTCGAGGACGAGCCCCCACGGCGAGTGGCGGGTCTCCTCGGCCGTGACCTTCTCCTGCGCGAGCCGCGCGCGCAGGACGCCGCGGTCGCCGCGGAGCAGGTTCGCGCGGACGGTGAGCGGCGCGCGCTCGTTCAGGACGCGGCCGAGCGCGCGCGCGTCCTCGAGGCCGAGCTGCGCCGCGAAGCGGTCGGCGATCCAGCGCGGGAGCGAGGCCTCGAGGGAGAACCGGTCCAGGGGATCGGCGACCGCCGCGATCCGCGCGTCCGCCTGGGCGAGCCCCGCGAGGCGCGCGGGCGCGACGCCGAGCCGCCGGGCCGCGTCCGCCGGCGCGATCCCGCCGAAGCGCGCGAGCCACGCCGCGTACCGCTCTCCCAGCGCGGGCCGGCCACCGAGGAGCGCGTCGAGCTGCCCCTGCCAGCGGACGATCCCGTACACCGCGTCCGCTACCGCTCGCCGCTCGGCGGCCCACAGGCCGCGCTCGCGCCGGAGGGCGCGCTCGAGCGCGCGGTCCGCGAGCCAGCCCTGGTCGTGCACGAGGCCGTGGACCTCGAGCACGGCCGCGTCGACCTGGTCGTTCCGGAGCGCGCGCTTCGCCATGGGCGCCGTTCTACAGCGGTTCGGGCGCCGCCGCGATGATCACAGCTCCGAGAGCACGCTCTGCACGTGCCCGTCGACCTTCACCTTCGAGAAGATCTTCTCGACCTTGCCGTCGGGGCCGACGAGGACCGTGGTCCGGACGGTGCCCATGATCTTCTTCCCGTACATCGACTTCTCGGCCCAGACGCCCCAGGCCTTCTGGACCGCGAGCCCCTCGTCGGAGAGGAGCGGGAACGGCAGGTCGTACTTCTCCTTGAACTTCCGCTGGGCCTCGGGCGAGTCCTTCGAGATCCCGACGACCGCGGTCTTCTTCTTCCTGAACGCGTCGACCTCGTCACGGAAGTCGCAGGCCTCCTGCGTTCAGCCGGACGTCATCGCCTTCGGGTAGAAGTAGACGACGACCCGCTTCCCCGCGAAGTCGGAGAGCTTCACCACGTTCCCCGCCTCGTCCTCGAGCGCGAACGCCGGGGCCTTCTTGCCCACCTCGAGCGCCATGGAGCCTCCTCGTGTCTCGACCTAGCCGTACCGCGAAGGGGCACGCCGCGCAGGCTCCCGCGCGGGGCGCGGCGGGCGTGCTGCTCCTGTGGGCTTGCGATCGCGAGGGCGCGAAGGTCCGGGCGGACCGGCTCGCCCCCGCCGACCGCCGCGGCCGCGCCCCGTTCACCTGCGTCGGCTGCGGCGAGGTGCTCGTCCCGCACCTCGGGCGGATCCGCGCGCCGCACTTCGCCCACCTGCCGGGCTCGCGTTGCCCGCTCACCGCGCCCGAGACGGCCCTGCACCTCGACGCGAAGGAGCGGCTCCTCGCGCTGTGCGCCGACGCGTTCGCCGGCCGCCGCCGCGTGGCGCTCGTCGCGCGCTGCCCCTCCTGCCGC
>JAHWYA010000132.1 GCA_020028115.1 Anaeromyxobacter sp. | reverse complement strand
CCCCCGGCCGTCGGTCCCGCTGCTCACGCCCACCCCCAGGGCGCCGGCCACCACGCCGGCGCCCCGCCTCACGCCGGCGCCCGCGCGCACGCCCGTACCCGGCCGCGGGATGCCGGCTCAGGCGGACCTGTCCGCGCCGCACCGGATCGAGCAGCTCGCGGCCGGGCCGATGCGGATCGAGATCGGGCTCCCCGCCGCGCCCGAGCCGATCGCGAAGCGGTCCCGGGCCATCGTCGGCATCGACCTCGGGACGACGAACTCGTGCGCCGCGGTGGTGAAGGACGGGCGCCCCTACGTCGTCCCCTCGCGCGAGGGCTACAACACGGTCCCGTCGGTCGTCGCGCTCAACTCGCGGAACCGCATCGTCGTCGGGCACGTCGCGAAGGCGCAGCTCCTCACGAACCCGCGCGCGACGGTCTGGGGCGCGAAGCGGCTCGTCGGCCGCTCGTTCGAGTCCGAGACCGTTCAGGAGATCCGCAGCAAGTTCGCCTACGAGATCGTGCCGGACTCGAACGGCCTCGCCTCGGTGCGGCTCGGTCCCGAGACGCTCTCGCTCGAGCAGATCTCCGCGCTCATCCTCCGCGAGGTGAAGGAGGTCGCGCAGAACCACCTCCAGGAGGAGGTGAACCGCGCGGTCATCACCGTGCCCGCGTACTACAACGAGCGGCAGCGCGCGGCGGTCCGGCTCGCCGGCGCCCTCGCGGGGCTCCACGTCGAGCGGATCCTGAACGAGCCCACGGCGGCGGCGCTCGCCTACGCCTTCGGCCGCAACCTGAACCAGCGCGTGCTCGTGTACGACCTCGGCGGCGGCACCTTCGACGCGTCCGTCCTCGAGCTGAACGACAACGTCTACGAGGTGGTCTCGACGGGCGGCGACACGTTCCTCGGCGGCGTCGACTTCGACAGCCGGATCGTCGACCGGCTCCTCGCGGCGTGGCGGGAGCGGACCGGGAGCGACTTCACGGGCGACCGGGTGGCGCTGTCCCGCCTCGTCGACGCGGCGGAGCGCGCGAAGTGCGCCCTGTCCGAGCGGACGGACTTCGCGATCCAGCTCCCCTTCCTCGCGCTGAAGGACGGGCAGCCGGTCTCGCTCGACACGACGCTGTCGCGGGACGAGGTGGTCCGCCTCGTCGAGCCGCTCGTCGACCGGACGCTCGAGGTCTGCCGCGAGGTCCTCGACGCGAAGGGGCTCACCCCGGCGGACATCGACGAGGTGCTCCTCGTCGGCGGCCAGTCCCGCATGCCCCTCGTGCACGAGAAGGTGGCGGCGTTCTTCGGCAAGCCGCCCTCGCGCGCGGTCCACCCCGACGAGGCGGTCGCGGTGGGCGCGGCGCTCCTCGCCTACTCCCTCGGGAGCGCCGAGGGCGTCGTCCTCATCGACGTCCTCCCGATGTCCATCGGGATCGGCCTCCCCGGCGGCCGGGTGAAGACGATCATCGAGCGGAACACCCCCCTGCCCGCGCGCAAGCAGTACGGGCTCGCCACGACGCGCGACGGCCAGACCGAGTTCGAGCTCGTCGTCTACCAGGGCGAGAGCGGGGCGGCGTCGGAGTGCGAGTACCTCGGGACGGTCCGGCTCACCGGGCTCCCCCCCGGCCCCCGCGGGATGGTGAAGATCGCGGTCGGCTTCGAGCTCGGCGCGGAGTGCCTCCTCACCGTCACGGCCCGCGAGCTCAACACGGGCCGCCAGGTGCAGGCGGTCATGTCCGCGAAGGAGGGGCCGAACGCGGCCCGCCGCAAGCTGGAGCAGGCGGGAAAGGACCCCGCCGTGAAGACCGGCTCGTTCCCGGTGCCCTCCCCGGACGCGGCCGCCGCCGCGGTGCCGGTCGCGGCCGCCGCTGCGCCGGGCGGGATCGCCGGGTTCTTCCGCCGCCTCTTCGGGCGCGGCGAGGCCCGGTAACGCCGCTGCCCGCCGTCTTGGTCGCGCTCGACTTCTAATCGCGCTCGACGTCGGGCGCCGGGACGTCGGGCGCCGCGCGGCGCGTCTGGAGCCAGCGGATCGCGAGCCCGGCGAGCACCACCCCCACCCCGAGCAGGATGTAGTGGCTGAACCGGCCCGCGACCCGCGCGGCCTCCTCCAGGTCCGACCCGAACCAGAAGCCGAGACAGACCCAGAGCGGCGCGGAGATGAGCGCGGCCGCGCCGTCGTAGAAGAGGAACTTCCAGTACGGCATGCGCGCGTGGCCCACCGTGAAGTAGGTCGGCGCCCGGAGCCCGGGGAGGAACCGCGCGAACATCACGACCACGTTCCCGCGCGTGCGGACCTTCTTCTCGACGAGCTCGAGCTTCTCCGGGGTGATGATCCGCCGCAGCGGCCCGAAGTCCGCGACGCGGTGACCGAACCGTCGCCCGGCGAGGAAGATGACGCTGTCGCCCGCGAGGATCCCCGAGAGCCCGGTCGCGATCATCCAGAGGAGCCCGGGGTCGCGGAGCATCCCCCCGAACGACAGGGACTCGAGGTCGGAGGACAGCCAGGCCAGCACGCCGCCGGTGACGAGGACGATGTCCTCGGGCATCGGCAGGCCGAAGCCACACAGGAGGAGGACCGTGAAGACGAAGGCATAGCCGATGGCGAGGGAGTTCCCCGCGAGCAGATCGACCAGCCGTTCGAGCATGCGAGCCCCTCGATACCAGATGATCCGCTCCCCCGCCACGTCGCGTGCCCGTGGGGCAACGCGAGGAAGGGGCGCGGCCGTCGAGGAGGAACGGCCCGGAGCCCTCCGCGCTTCCCCGAACCCGGTGCGGCCGGGCCGAAGGGCTCAGGCGCCTGCCGGCTTCTTCGCGCCCAGCTCGCGCAGGAGCTCGCGGTTGTCCGCGACGCGCTGGGCGAGGTCCTGGGCGATCGCGAGGGCGAGCTTGAGGCAGGCCTGCGGCTTCTGGGGCTGGAGCCGGGCGAAGTCCCGCTGCGTGATCTCGAGGACCTCGCAGGAGGTCGCGGCGACGGCCGACACCAGGCGGACGCCCTTGCCGAGGAGCGCGAGCTCCCCGAGGTGGTCGCCGGGGCCGGCGGTGCCGAGCTCGCGGTCCCCGTCGGTCGCCTTCTGCGTGATCTTGACGGTGCCCGTCTTCACGATGAAGAGCGACTCGCCGACCATGTTCTCGACGAAGATCGGCGAGCCCGCGGGGACCACCTTCTCCTGGGCGATCGAGGCGAAGATCCGCAGGCCGGTCTCGGTGAACTCGCGGAACAGCGCCGCCTTCTGGAGCGCCTCGACCGCCGTCATGGCGCCCCCTCGGCCCGGTAGCGCGCGGCGTAGCCCGCGTAGCGCGCGGCGGAGCTCAGGAAGAACGCCCGCTCCTCGGGGGTGAGGTCCCGCTTCACCTTCGCCGGCGCGCCGAGCACGAGCTTCCCCGACGGCACGATCATCCCCGGCGGCACGAGCGCGCCCGCGCCGACCATGGCCTCCTCCTCGATCACCGCGCCGTCGAGGACGATGGCGCCGATGCCGACGAGGCAGCGGTCCCGCACGGTGCACCCGTGGAGGACGGCCCGGTGGCCCACGGTCACGTCGTCGCCCACGACGGTCGGGTGCGTCCCGCCGGTCACGTGGACCATCGAGTGGTCCTGGATGTTCGTGCGCGCGCCGATGCGGATCCGGTTCACGTCGCCGCGCACGACCGTCTGGAACCAGACCGACGACCCCTGGCCGAGCTCGACGTCGCCGATCACGACGGCGCCCGGCGCGATCCACGCGTCCGGCGCGATCCGCGGCGAGGTCCCGCCGTATGCGAGGATCACCGACATCGGCGCCGATGCTAGCCCGCGTCCGCGCCCGAAGCCAACTCTCCGGACAGCGAGCTGCCGCCCGCGCGCGTGACGCGCGCCGGGACCACCGCCCCGGCCGGCGCGCGCGCCGCGTCGGCCGCGAGGTGTACGAGCCGGTTCTCCGGCGTGCGACCGCGGACCTCGCCCGGTTCGTCCGAGGGGCCCTCGACGAGCACCTCCACGGTCCGGCCGAGCTGCGCCCGCAGGATCTCGGCCGCGATCCGGCGCTGCACGTCCTGCAGCCGCTCGAGGCGCGCGACCGCGACGCCGCGCGGGACCTCCTCCCAGCCCGGCCCCGAGCCCATCCGCACGGCGGCGATCGTGTGCGGTCGCGGGCTGAAGAGGAACGAGAAGCTCTGCTCGAACCGCGCGCGCTCGAGGAGCGCGAGCGAGGCCTCGAAGTCCGCGTCGGTCTCGCCCGGGAAGCCGACGATGAAGTCGGTCGTGATGGCGACGCCCGGGCGCGCGGCGAGGAGCCGCTCGAAGCGCTCGAGGTACGCGCCGACGGAGTAGTCGCGCCGCATCCGCGCGAGGACCGCGTCGGAGCCGGACTGCACCGGCAGGTGGAAGTGCGGCATCACCTTCGGCTCGTCGCGGAAGACGTCGACGAGCGCGTCGGAGAGGTCGTGGGGGTGGCTCGTCGTGAAGCGGATCCGCAGGATGCCCGGCAGCGCCGCGACCCGCCGCAGGAGCTCGGCGAACGTGCAGCCCCCGGCGTACGAGTTCACGTTCTGCCCGATGAGGGTCACCTCCCGGACGCCGACCTCGGCGAGGGCGGCGCACTCCGCGAGCACGTCGTCGACGGGGCGCGAGACCTCGCGGCCGCGCGTGTGCGGGACGATGCAGAAGGCGCAGACGTTGTCGCAGCCCTTCATCGCGGTGACGAACGCGGTGGTGCGGCCGCGGGCGGCCTCCGGATCGGCGCGGGGGAAGACGTACTCCTCGGAGGCCATCCAGCCGGTCTCCGCGAACCGCTCGCGCTCGCCCGCCCGCGCGACCATCTCCGGGAGCCGCGCGATGTTGTCGGGGCCGAAGACGAAGTCGACGTAGGGGACCCGCCTCAGCAGCCGGTCCTTCTCCTGCTGCGCGACGCACCCCGACACGGCGATGAGCGCGCCGCGGCGCGCCTTCACCTCGCGGTAGCGCCCGAGCGCGGAGAGGAGCTTCTGCTCCGCCTTCTCCCGGACGGCGCAGGTGTTGAGGAGGATGAGGTCCGCGTCGTCCGGCGTCTCCGCGCGCACGTAGGCGTGGCGCCCGAGCAGCTCGAGCATCCGGTCCGTGTCCGACTCGTTCATCTGGCAGCCGAACGTGTGGACGAACACCTTGCGCGCGGGCGCCGGGCCGGCCGGCGGGGCGGGCCGCGCGCCGAGGTTCACGAGGTCGGACATCGGGGGCGGAACCTAAGGAAAGCGAAGGGTGAGAGTCAACCCATTACACCCGCGAAATGCGTGCCACGTGGTCGTGGTCGTGGTCGTGGACGTGGTCGCAGGCGACGATCCAGGCTCCCGTCCACGTCCACGTCCACGTCCACCTCCACGTCCACGTCTCATCACCCTCTCCTCGACACCAGCGCCTCGGCGATGCGCTCGAGATCCTCGAGCGTCGCGGCGGTCGCGACCCGGTGGCAGCGCGCGGCGTACGCGGGCATCTCGCTGTCCCCCGTCCCCCACGCGGCCCGCTCCTCGGGGCAGATCCACAGGAGCCTGCGCGCGCGGCGGCGGACGTCGTCGAGCACCCACGCCTCCGCGGGGCGGTAGTTCGTCCGGCCGTCCCCGACGACGAGCACCGTCGTGCGCCGCGTCACGGCGGGGAGAAACCGGCCGTGGAACGTCCGGAGCGCCCGGCCGTAGTCGGAGTTGGCGGAGAGCGGGAGCGCGCGGGCGGCGACGGCGCGGTCGAGCGCGCGGGCGGGATCGCGGTCGGCCCGGAGCGCGGCGGTCACCTCGGCGAGCTCCGAGACGAACACGAACGAGCGCACGCCGGCGAAGAGCGACTGGAGCGCGTGGAGGAAGAGGAGCATGAGCCGCGTCACGTGCCGGACCGAGTCGGAGACGTCGCAGAGGACGATGACCTCGGGCCGCTCCGGCCGGCGGGCGCGGAAGTAGAGCCGCGCCGGGACGCCGCCCGCGGCGAGGTTCGCCCGGATGGTCCGCCGGACCGCGAGGAGGCCGCGGCG
>JAHWYA010000131.1 GCA_020028115.1 Anaeromyxobacter sp. | reverse complement strand
TCGACGCCTGGCCGCTCGGCCGGCTCGCGCCCGGGCCGGATCGCCGCGCGCGGCTCCGCGCCGCCGTGCTCGAGAAGGTGCCGCTCGCCGCCATCGCCGTCGCGCACGCGGCGTTCGCGATCTGGTCCGCCCCGCCCCTCGCGCCGGTGGCGGGGAGCCGGACCATCGCGGTCCGGGCGGCCGCGGCGGCGACCGCGATCCCCCGCTACCTCGCCGCGTTCGCCTGGCCCCCGGACCTCGCCCTCTTCTACCCGTACCCCGAGGCTGTCCCGGCGCTCGAGGTCGCCGCCGCGGTCCTCGCGACCCTCGCCGTCGCCGCCGGCGCGCTCCTCGTCCGCCGGCGCGCCCCGGCCTTCGCCGCCGGGCTGGCCGTGTTCCTCCTCGGACTCGTGCCGGTGCTCGGGTTCGTCCAGACGGGCCTCTGGCCGCTCTGGGCCGACCGCTTCCTGTACCTCCCACTCGTCGGGCTCGCCGTCGCGGTCGCGTTCGGGGTCCCCGCGCTCGCGCCGGCGCGGCTCCGGCCGCTTCTGCCGGCCGCCGCGTGCGCCGCGGTGGTCCTGCTCGCGGCGCTCACGGTCCGGCAGGCCGGGTTCTGGCGGGACTCCGCGACGCTCTACCGCCACGCGCTCGAGGTCGTCCCCGAGAACCCCGCCGTCTCGTACCTGTACGGGACCGAGCTCGCGACCGCGGGGCGCTACGCGGAGGCGGAGCCGCACCTCGCCGCGGCGGCGCGCGGGGTCCCGTGGCTCGCCATGCACCGGACGCAGCTCGGCACGGTGAGGCTCGTCCTCGGCCGCGTGGATGACGCAGTCGCCGAGTATCGCGCGGCGCTCGCGATCGAGCGCGACAACCCCGAGGCGCTCTTCAGCCTGGGACGGCTCCTCCTCGCGCGCGGCGAGCGGGAGGAGGCGCGGCTCCTGCTCGCGCGGTTCGTCGAGACGGCGCCGGCGGAGTTCGCGCCGGAGCGGGCCACCGCGGCGACGTTGCTCGCGAGATGACGCGCTCGACTTCGCCAGCCTTGATCCTGCCAAAGGGCCAAACCGAACGGACACCCGACGCAAGCGGTATCACCGAGCCGTCCCCGGTTGCCCAAAGGCCGGACTTTCCAAACGGGCTCGTCGCCTATTGTACGTCGCGCCGGCGTCGGAGGGCGCGCCGCACGACGAAGTAGACGTAGGCGGCGCGAACGAGCCCGGCCACGCTCATGACGAGAACCGGCGCGAGGCTCACCGCGCGCGTGTACTCCGCGCGCGGACCAGACTGGAACAGCGAGACCGCGAACCCGATAGCGGACAGAAGGGCTCCCCCGAGCGGGAACTGAACGTACGCGAGCAGGGCGGCGCGCATCGGAAGGCGGGATTCAGCCGTCACACCGCCTCCCGGTTTCCCGCAAGTTCGGTCCGCAGTTGGAATATGCCTGCTCGGACGCGCCGGCGCCTCACGCCTCCGTCGGCGGCCGCACGTCGCGCAGCTTGAGCTGGAGCCGGCGGCGGCCGTCCCACTCGTCGAGCCCGACGGTGAACGCCGCCTCGAGCGGGCCGCCGCACAGCGCGAGCCGGTCGCCCATCCCGAACCCGATCGCGTCGAGGCGGCCGAGGGCGAGCTTGAGGTGCGCGCCGCCCGCGCCGACGGTCCGCGCGCGCGCCGCCGCGCCCCGCAGCGCGAACACCGGCTCCGGGTGGCCGGCGCCGTAGGGCCCGAGCTTCGCGAGATCGAGCGCCGCCCGCTCCGAGACGTCCCGCTCCTCGATCCAGCCCTCGATGCGGCAGCGCGGGACCAGGTCCTCGTCCTTCACGTGCCGGGCGGCGTGGGCCTCGAACGCCTCGCGGAAGCCCGGGACCGCGTCGCGCGCGATCGTGACTCCGGCGGCGTGCCGGTGCCCGCCGAAGCGGACGAGGTGCCCCTCGCACGCGCGCAGCGCGTCGTGGAGGTGGAACGACTCGATGGAGCGGCCGCTCCCCTTCCCCTCCCGCTCGCCGAGCGCGACGAGGACCGCCGGGCGGTGGAACCGCTCGACCACCCGCGAGGCGACGATCCCCACGACGCCGGCGTGCCAGCCGTCCCGCGCGAGGACGAGCCCGCGCGCCCCGGCGCCCACGCGCTCCGCCGCGTCGTGGAGCGCCTCCTCGAGGATCGTCCGCTCGAGCTCCTGCCGCGCCTGGTTCTCGCCGTCGAGCTCGCGCGCGAGGGCGTCCGCGCGCGCCTCGTCCGTCTCGAGGAGGAGCCGCACGCCCCTCCCCGCGTCGTCGAGCCGCCCGGCGGCGTTGATGCGCGGCGCGAGCCGGAAGCCCACCTGCCCCGCGGTCACCTCGGCGCCCTCGGCGACGCCCGCGACGCGCTTCAGCGCGCGCACGCCCGGGCGGCGGCCGCGGGCGAGGACCTCGAGCCCGGCGCGGACGAGGATCCGGTTCGCGCCGACGAGCGGCACCACGTCGGCGACGGTGCCGAGCGCGACGAGGTCGAGGGCGTCCTTCAGGTTCGGCTCGGGCCGCTCCGCGCCGAACCGGCCGCGCTCGCGGAGCGCCCTCCGGAGCGCCATCGCGAGGGCGAAGGTGACGCCGACCGCCGCGAGGTCCTTCGTCGGGTAGGCGCAGCCGGGCTGGTGCGGGTTCAGGATCGCGGCGGCCGCCGGGAGCTCCACCGGGACCGTGTGGTGGTCGACCACCACCGCGTCGACCCCGAGGGCCGCGGCGGCGCGCACCTCGGGCGCGCTCGTGATCCCGCAGTCGAGCGTCACGAGGAGCCGCGCGCCCTCCCGCGCGAGCTTCTCGACCGCCGCGGTGTTGAGCCCGTACCCCTCGACGAGCCGGTGCGGGACGTACGTCACGACGTCGGCGCCGCTCGCCCGCAGGAAGCCGGCGAGGAGCGCGGTCGAGGTCACGCCGTCGACGTCGTAGTCGCCGTAGAGCGCGATCCGCTCCCCGCCCTCGACCGCCCGGACGATCCGCGCGACGGCGGCGTCCATGCCGGTCATCGTGCGCGGGTCGGGCAGGTCCGCGAGGCTCGCCGCGAGGAAGGCCTCCGCGTCCGCCGGCTCGGCGAGCCCGCGGGCGGCGAGGACCCGCGCCGCGAGCGGGTGGAGCCGGAGCGCGTCCGCGAGGCGCGACGCCCGGACGGCGTCCACCTGCGCCTCGATCCACCGCCGCCTCGGTCCGCCGCCCTCCACGCGGGCGTAGCGGTAGCACGCCCGCCTGACAGCCCGCGTCGAGCCCGGCCGGGGCGCCGCCCTGTTCCGGGCCCGCGCGGGTCTGTCATGATGCGCGCCGCGCCGGGCGAGGGCCCCGGGGCCGGGGAGACGACACCGATGGTGAAGGTCGCGCTGCAGCTCACCGAGGCGCTCGCCGTCTTCCTCGTCATCTTCTACCTGTACTGCCGGTCGCCGGCGTTCCGGCCGCTGCGGCCCGACTGGCCGCGCCCGCGCGGCAAGGTCCGCCTCTACCTCGTCTTCACCGGCATCGCGATCCTGGGGAACTACCTCGGGATCCCCGTCGTCGACGGGCAGGCGATCGTGAACGCGCGCGCGGTGGGCTCGACGCTCGCGGGGCTCCTCGGGGGCCCGGTCCTCGGCGCGCTCGTCGGCGGGACGGCGGGGCTCCACCGGGTCACGGCGATGAGCGGCATCGCCGCCCTCCCCGGCGCCCTCTCGACCACGCTCGAGGGGGTCCTCGCCGGCCTCGTCCACCTCGCGCTGAAGCACCGGCCGGAGCGGCTCATGACGCCGCTCGTCGCGCTCCTCACGACCTTCGTCGGCGAGGTCCTCCACATGGCGATCGTCTACGCCATGTCCGGGCCGCAGGCCGGCGAGATCGTGCGGGCGATCGCGCCGCCCATGGTGATCGCGAACCCGATCGGCGCGGCGCTCTTCATGCTCGTCGTGCTCGAGCGGCAGCGCGACCAGGACCGCGTCGCCGCCGCGTCCTCCGAGCGCGCCCTGAAGGTCGCCGAGCGGACGCTCCGGCTCCTCGCCCGCGGGATCGACCGGGGCACCGCGGGCGAGCTCGCCGCGGTCGTCAAGGCGGAGACCGGCGTCGCTGCGGTCGGCGTCACCGACACCGAGCGCGTCCTCGGCTGGGCGGGGCTGGGCGGCGACCACCACCTCCCCGGCGGCTTCATCGCTTCGCCCTACACCCGGCAGTCCATCGCGGAGAACACCGTCGTGTTCGCCGACGGCATCCGGCAGAGCTACGACTGCACCGTGTCGCCCACCTGCCAGCTCGCCTCGATGGTGATCGCGCCCCTCCAGGTGGACGGCGTCGTCGTGGGCACGGTCCAGCTCTTCGAGCAGCGCGACCGCCGGTTCCTCAACATGAACAAGTCGCTCGGTGAGGGGCTCGCCGCGCTCCTCTCCAGCCAGCTCCTCATCGCGCGCTACCAGGAGCAGAAGAGCCTGCTCGTCATGTCCGAGCTGAAGCTCGCGCAGGCGCAGGTGAACCCGC
The DNA here is from genome assembly GCA_020028115.1 of Anaeromyxobacter sp. GTDB lineage: Bacteria > Myxococcota > Myxococcia > Myxococcales > Anaeromyxobacteraceae > Anaeromyxobacter. Next base: position 1,507 of record JAHWYA010000131.1, on the reverse strand, counting down.
ACTTCCTGTTCAACGCCCTGAACACGATCATCGCGATCCTGCGCCGGGACGGCGACCGCGCGCGCGAGCTCCTCATCCACCTCTCCAACTTCTTCCGGAAGAACCTGAAGCGCGCCAGCGACGTCTCGACGCTCGAGGAGGAGCTCGAGCACGTGCGCGCGTACCTCGAGATCGAGAAGGCGCGCTTCGAGGGGCGCATCGCGGTGGAGACGCAGGTGGACCCCGGCCTCCTGTCGCTGCGGCTGCCGGCCTTCACCCTCCAGCCCCTGGTCGAGAACGCCTTCAAGCACGGCTTCTCCACCACGCTCGGCGAGGGCCGGGCCACGATCCGGGCCTACCGGCGCGACGGCGTCGCGGTGCTCGAGATCGAGGACAACGCCGGCGCGTGGATCGCGCCGCGCGAGAGCGCCGGCCTCGGCATGCAGATCGTCGACAAGCGCGTGAAGAACCTGTACGGCGAGGGGTGGGGGGTCTCGGTCGAGTGCGTGCCGCAGGAGGTGACCCGGGTCACCGTCCGGCTGCCCGCCGAAGGAGCCGCCGCGTGATCCGCGCCCTCATCGTCGACGACGAGCCGCACGCCCGCCAGGAGCTCGAGTCGCTCCTCGCCGAGACCGGCGCGTTCGAGATCGTCGGGCGCTGCGGGAACGCGGTGGAGGCGGTCCACGCGATCCGGCGCGACCGGCCCGAGGTCGTGTTCCTCGACATCCAGATGCCGGCGATCTCCGGGTTCGAGCTCCTGTCGATGATCGACGACGACGAGCTCCCGGAGATCGTGTTCGTGACCGCCCACGACGAGCACGCGCTGCGCGCGTTCGAGGAGCGGGCGATCGACTACCTCATGAAGCCGGTCGCGCAGGAGCGGCTCGCGAAGACGGTGGAGCGGCTGCAGCGGACGCGCGGCGCGGCGGCGCGGCCGGCGGCGGCGGCCCTCCCGCGCACGCCGATCCGGCGGATCCCCTGTCTCGCCGGGAAGGCGATCAAGCTCGTGGACCTCGCCGACGTCGAGCTCGTCCGGTCGAGCGAGGCCGGCGTGTACGTGATCACCGCGAAGGGCGAGCTCTTCACCGAGCTCACGCTGCGCGTCCTCGAGGAGCGCGCCGGCCTCGTCCGCTGCCACAAGCAGTTCCTCGTCAACATCGACCAGGTCGACGAGATCCGGCTCGAGGACGGCCTCGCGTCCATCCGCACGCGCTCGGGGAAGGACGCGCCGGTGAGCCGCCGGTTCCTCGCGAAGCTGCGGGATAAGCTGGAGATCTGAAACTCGTTGACATGGCTCTCGTGCATCTCGCCTCATGCTGCGCGACGAGCGCGAGGACGCGTTCCTCGAGGTCGCGGTCGCGGTCGCGGTCGCGGTCGCGTCGAGGTCGAGGTCGGGGTCGAGCAGGAGTGGTAAGCCGTTCGCCCTGAGCGTAGCCGCCGCGCAGCGGCGGCGAAGTCGAAGGGCGCGGCCGCGGTGCCGAGGCAGCGCGTCCGACGTGGTGGCGTGATCCGGAGGCAACGAGGCAGC
>JAHWYA010000130.1 GCA_020028115.1 Anaeromyxobacter sp. | reverse complement strand
GATGGGGATCGACCAGGCGATGGTCGCGACCGGCACGACCTTCGACACGGTCCTCGAGAAGCTCCGGGACGACGTCCGGCGCCTGGAGGCGGGGGACGCGTCGCCGGACCTGCGCCGCGCTTACGCCGCCCACGTCGCACACGTCCGCAGGATGATCGCGCTCCTCTCGCAGGATCTCCAGCAGGCTCGGCAGATCGCGGACCTCGAGAGCCGCGAGATCAAGAGCCGCCAGGACGAGTACGACGCGCTCGCCCGCGCCGCGTCGGACGGATTCTGGGACGGCTTCGAGCGCGATCGCTACGGCGCGCTCGAGTTCCTCGAGAACCGCGTCGCGCCGGTGGCGATGGAGAACGCCTTCACCTTCATCCGCTACGTCGGCACCGACGTGGACGGGTTCTTCCGCGCCTTCCCGCTCGCGGAGGTGATCGAGGGCGAGCGGATCCCCTCCGGGCAGCGGGGGATCCTCGTCGGCAAGCAGTTCGCGGAGGAGTGGCTGAAGCTCAAGAACGCCCGCCGCCTCGACCAGATGAAGGACCTGCGCGACCGCCGCGGCAAGCGGATCGCGAAGGACGAGGAGCTGCAGCGGCTCGTGAAGGAGAACCGGAGCGGGGTCCGCGAGATCGTGCTGCAGCTCGATCCGGTGGAGGCGGACGCGCTCGCAGACGGCCTGCGCGCGCCGCTCGCCGGCGCGCCGGACGAGACGCTGGAGCCGCTGCTCGCGCGGCTGTTCGCGACGGCCGACGACGACTTCGACGCGAAGTACCGGATCTTCTACGAGGTGGTCGCCCCGCGGATCCGGCTCTACAAGATCCGGGTGGGCGACACCATCACCGTGAAGGCGCCCTCGAAGAGCGGCTACTTCAGCTCGGTGAACGTGAAGGTCTACGGGTTCCTGCAGTTCAAGGGGATCGAGAAGTCCGGCATCGCCGGGATGATGTCGGTGATGGACCTCATGTCGTTCCGCGATCTCTACGGCTACGTGACGCAGGAGAAGGCCGAGGAGATCCGGCGGCTCAAGGCGACGATGGGCGCGCGCGAGGTCTCGCGCGAGTCCGCCGAGGCCGAGCTGTTCGGGGGGGCGGCGCCGCCGGCGGAGGTCGAGACCCGCTCCCGTGCCATCGACGAGCGCGCCCTCGTCCTCGGCGCGGCGGAGCGGGCCGCGAGCGCGCGCGACCTCGCCGACCGCGTCTACTCGCAGGAGGAGCTCGAGCGCGGCGTCGCCCTCAACGCGGCGATCGTCCTCGACGACCCGCGGCTGCTCTCCCGCTCGATGCGCGACGTCCGCGCGGCCGCCGACGCGGCGGGGCTCGGCCTGAAGGTGATCGACTGGCAGGAGGCGGCCGGGCTCGTCGGGCAGTTCGTGACGCTGCTGCGCGGCGTGCTCTTCTTCGCGGTCGTCATCTTCTTCGCCATCGCCCTCGTCGTCATCAACAACGCCATGGTCATGGCGACGCTCCAGCGCGTGAAGGAGATCGGCACCATGCGGGCCATCGGCGCGCAGCGGCGGTTCGTCGTCGTCATGCTCCTCGTGGAGATCGTCGCGGTCGGCGTCGCCTTCGGGCTGGCCGGCGCGGCGCTGGGCGGGGTCGCGGTCGCGGGGATCCGCGCCGCGGGCGGGATCCCGGCGGTCACCGATCTCCTCTACTTCGTCTTCTCGGGGCCGGCGCTGTTCCCGCGGCTCGGGAGCGGGAGCGTCTTCGGGTCGCTCGTCATCGTCCTGCTCGTGGCGGTCCTGTCGGCCCTCTACCCGGCCCTGCTCGCGATGCGCGTCACGCCCGTCGAGGCGATGGCGACGGAGGACTGATGCGCCTCTCCACGCTCCTCGACGACCTCGCGATCGCCGGGCGGAACCTCACCCGCCACACGCGGCGGAGCCTCTTCCTCGGCGGCGCGCTCGCCGCGGTCACCGCGCTGCTCGTCCTCCTCGGCGCGCTCACGAGCGGCATGGAGGCGGCGATGCTCGAGTCCGCCACCACCCTCATGACCGGCCACGTGAACGTCGGCGGGTTCTTCAAGATCACCACGTCCTCGACCGCCCCGCTCGTCTCCGGCTACCCGAAGGTCCTCGAGGAGGTCCGCCGCCAGGTCCCCGAGCTCGACTACGTCACCGTCCGCGGCCGGGGCTGGGCGAAGGCGGTCTCCGAGGCGAAGTCGATGGATCTCGTCCTCGCGGGGGTCGACGTCGGGAACGAGCCGACGTTCCGCCGGGTCCTCCGCCTCCAGTCCGGGAGCCTGGAGGACCTCGCCGCGCCGAACACCGTCCTCCTGTTCGAGGGGCAGGCGGACCGGCTCCGCGTGAAGGTGAACGACGTGGTCACGCTCTCCGCGCCCACCGACCGCGGCGTGAACAACACCGTCGACGTGCGGGTCGCGGCCATCGCCCGCAACGTGGGGCTCCTCTCCGCGTTCTCGGCGTTCATCCAGGCGGACACGCTGCGCCAGCTCTACGGCATCAACGCCTCGACCACCGGCGCGATCCACCTCTACCTGCGCGACCCCTCCCGGGCGGCGACGGTCGCGTCGCGGCTGCGGGCGGAGCTCGCGAAGGCGGGCTGGCGCGTGATGGACCCGGAGGCGCAGCCCTACTGGATGAAGCTCATCCAGACCGTGCCGGGGCAGGACTGGACCGGCCAGAAGCTCGACGTCAGCACCGCCGACGAGGAGATGGGGCAGTTCAAGCAGTTCATCACCGCCCTCCGCGTCGTGACGGGGCTCCTCGTCGTCATCCTCATGGTGGTGGTGGTGGTCGGGATCCTGAACACCCTCGCGATCGCCATCCGCGAGCGCACCCGGGAGATCGGCACCCTGCGCGCGATCGGCATGCAGCGCCGGAAGGTGCTCTGGCTCTTCCTCGTCGAGACCGGGCTCCTCGGGATCCTCGGCTGCACGGCCGGGGCCCTCGTCGCCGCGGCGATCGCGGGCGGGCTCAACGCGCTCGGGATCGCGCTGCCCGAGTCGGCCCAGGTCTTCCTCGCCCAGGAGAAGCTCCACTTCCTGCTCGACCCGCGCGCCATCGCCACGAACGTCCTCGTCCTCGCCGCGATCACCGTCGCCGCCTCCATCTTCCCCGCTCGCCGCGCCGCGCGCCTCCGGCCCGTCACGGCGATGCACCACGTCGGGTGACCGCCATGCCCCTCGCCGTCCTCGCCGCCCTCGCCCTCCTGCTCGGCCCCGCCGCCGCCTCCGCCCTCGACGCGGCGGGGACGGCGCGCGTCGTGAAGGAGGTCGACGACCGGCAGCGCAACCAGGGCGACTGGAAGGCGCTCTGCTACATGGAGCAGAAGGAGAAGGACAAGACCGACGTCATCTACGAGCTGCTCGTCTTCCGCCGCGACCAGGACGACAAGCAGATGTTCCTCTTCACGAAGCCGAAGGCCGAGGCGGGGAAGGGCTACCTCCGCATCGAGAAGAACCTCTGGCTCTACGACCCCGCGACCGGGCGCTGGGAGCGGCGGACGGAGCGCGAGCGGATCGGCGGCACGGACACCCGCCGCGGCGACCTCGACGAGTCGAAGCTCGTCGAGGAGTACGACGCGAAGTGGGAGGCGGACGAGAAGCTCGGCGTCTACTCCGTCCACCGGCTGATGCTGAGCGTGAAGCCCGGCGTCGACGTCGCGTTCCCGGTGGTGCGGCTCTGGGTGGACCAGCAGACCTCGAACGTGCTGAAGCGGCAGGAGCTCGCGCTGTCGGGGCGGCTCATGCGGACCGTCTACCAGCCGCGCTGGAGGAAGATCTTCTCGCCCTCCAAGAACGCGGAGGTCTGGTACCCGGAGGAGATCCGGATCTTCGACGAGATCGAGAAGGGCAACTCGACCCTCATCCTCATCAAGGACATCGACCTGCGGGCGCTCGAGGCGAACCTCTTCACGAAGGCCTGGCTCGAGTCGCGGAGCCGGTGAGGCGCGCCATGGACCGGTTGGCTCTCGCCGTCGCCCTCGCGCTCGCGGCCGCGTCCGCCGCTGCCCAGGACCGTCCGTCCGAGGACGAGCTCTTCGGCGCGCCCGCCCAGCAGGCCCCGCCGCCCGCGCAGGAAGCGCCGTCGCCAACGCGCGAGGACGCGCTCAAGGTCGGCGGGCAATTGTACCTGCGCGCTGCCACGACCGGGCTCCAGGACCAGGACGCGGGCGACTGGCGACTCTCGTCGCCGAACCTCCTCGACGTCTACCTCGACGTGCGCCCGAACGAGCGGGTGCGCGGGTTCGCCCTCGGGCGGCTCACCTACGATCCGACGATCCTGCCGCGCGATCCCGCGGCGCCGCAGGCCGGGCTCCTCGAGCCCGCGACGTTCGTCCAGCCGTCGTCGCCCTCCCGGCGCACTTCCGCCGCGAACCCGGACGGTGCGCTCGATCAGCTCTGGGTGAACTTCGACGTCGAGCGCCGGGCGTTCGTCACCGTGGGGCGGCAGCATGCGAAGTGGGGGGTCGGGCGGTTCTGGAACCCGACCGACTACCTGCACCCGGTGAGGCGCGACCCCCTCGCGGTGTACGACATCCGCACCGGGACCGCCCTGGTGAAGGTCCACGTGCCCTGGGAGGCGCGGGGCTGGAACCTCTACGGCGTCGCGGTCCTCGAGGACCTCGCCGGCGACCCCCCCCGCCGCGCCGACGGCGCGCAGGACGGGACGAACCGGCTCGGGCGCGTGGGCGGCGGCGGGCGGGCGGAGGTCGTGCTCGGCGGGGTGGAGGTCGGCGCGGACGCGATGGTCCAGGACGGTCACCGGCCACGCTTCGGCGTCGACGTCTCGACCGGTCTCTGGGACCTCGACGTCTACGCCGAGGCCGCGCTCCGCTCGACGGTCGACACGCCGCGCTGGCGGCGGGTCCCGGGCGCGCTGGCTGGCGCGGACCTCTTCTCGGCGTACGAGCGGCACGATCCGGTTGGCTTCTTGCCGCAGGTCGTCGCGGGCGCGACGTACGCCGCGAAGTATTCGGACGAAGACGTCGTCAGCTTCGGGGGCGAGTACTTCTACGACCGGAGCGGGTACGAGGACGCGCGGGTGTACCCGCTCCTCCTCCTCGCGTCGGGCCTCTCGACGGCGGGCGCGGAGCTCACGTTCCCGAACCCGGGCGGCGGCGGCACGACCACGATCCCGAACCCCTACGCCGGTCAGCCGAACCCCTTCACGCCCTTCTACCTGGGCCGCCACTACGCGGGCGCCTTCGTCTCGCTGCCGTCGCCCGGCCGCTGGAACGACACGACGTTCACGCTCTCGGTCCTCGGGAACCTCTCCGACAAGAGCTTCGTCGCGCGGCTCGACCACTCGGTGCTCGCCCTGACGTATCTCCGGGTGGAGACGTTCGTCGCCAGCCACTTCGGCGCGCGCGAGGGCGAATTCCGGCTCGGGTTCGACGTCCCGCCGCAGCCCGTTCCGGGCACCACCTTCTCGCTCCCGTTCCGGAGCGATCCGCAGGTCTTCGAGGCCGGCCTCGCCGTCCGTGTGAGCCTCTGATCGTCCGCCCGGCCGCGGCCCGGGGTCGCGTACCCCGATCGGCCGCCGCCGCACCTCCGCGGCGGGCGTAGGCTCCCACCGCGCGGAGGTGGCCATGGCCGACATCGGGATGCGGAAGAAGGTCGCGAAGGGGTTCGACGAGGTGCTCGCCCGGATCCCCGAGGCCCTGCAGGCGGAGGGGTTCGGCGTGCTCACGCGGATCGACGTGAAGGAGACGCTGAAGCAGAAGCTCGGCGTCGAGTTCCGCCGCTACCAGATCCTCGGCGCGTGCAACCCGCGCTACGCGCACCAGGCGCTCGGCGCCGAGCTCGGGGTCGGCGCGATGCTCCCGTGCAGCATCGCGGTCTGGGAGGACGACACGGGCGGCACGACCGTCAACGCGGTCGACCCGCTCCAGACCATCGCGGCGGCCGACCCGGCGCTCGCGCCCATCGCGACGGAGGTGCGGGCGCGGCTCGCGCGGGTGCTCGAGGCCCTGTAGGCAGGCGGGCGCGCCGC
>JAHWYA010000129.1 GCA_020028115.1 Anaeromyxobacter sp. | reverse complement strand
GGATCCCTTCGAGTTCCTCGTCGCCTTCGGCGCGGACGAGCACCCCTTCGAGTGGCTCGCGAGGCAGGGCCCGGAGGTGTCCCCGTGACCCTTCGACTCCGGACCCCGCCTGACGGCGGGGGTCCCACGCTCAGGGCGCACGGGATCGTGGCGCTCGCGCGCATGGTGAAGCTGTCCCACTCGCTGTTCGCGCTGCCCTTCGCGGCCGCGGCGGTGGTCCTCGTCGCGCCCGAGGCGACGCTCTCGGCGGGGCGGCTCGCGCTCGTCGCGATCGCCGTCGTCGCGGCGCGGACCGCCGCGATGGCGATGAACCGCGTCGCCGACCGCTGGTTCGACGCGAGGAACCCGCGGACGATGCGCCGGGAGCTCGTCACGGGCGAGGTCTCGCCGCGCGCCGCGTGGGCGCTCCTCGGCGGGAGCGCCGCGACGTTCGTCGCCTCGGCGGCGCTCATCTCGGAGCTGTGCGGCTGGCTCGCGCTCCCGGTGCTCGGGATCCTGCTCGGCTACTCGTACGCGAAGCGGTTCACGTGGTCGTGCCACCTCTGGCTCGGGGTCGCGCAGATGCTCGCGCCGGTCGGCGTCGCGATCGCCCTCACCGGGACGGCGCCGCTCGCCTCGATCGTCCTCGGCGCCGGCGTCGGCGCCTGGATCGCGGGGTTCGACGTCTTCTACGCGCTGCAGGACATGGAGTACGACCGGGCCGCCGGGCTCAACTCGATCCCGGCGCGCTTCGGCGTCGCGGGCGCGCTCTGGTGGGCGCGCGGGCTGCACGTCGCCGCCGTCCTCGGCGTCGCCGCGGGCGGGGCGCTCGCCCACCGCGGGGCGGGCTGGCTCGCCGGGACCGTGATCCTCGCCGCGGTCGTCGCGGCGGAGCACGTCTACGTCGCGCCGCGCGGCGCGCTCCGCCCCGAGCGGATCAACGTCGCCTTCTTCAACTACAACGCCTTCGCCTCGGTCGCGTTCGCCGCCTGCGCGCTCGCCGACCTCGCGCTGTCCTGGTGACCGGGGAACCCGCGATGCCCGCCCCCGGCCACAGCCCCGCTCCACCCGGCCCGCCGCGCGCGCTGCAGAAGGTCGACCTCGCCGTCGCCGACGCGGTCGGCGCGCTCATGGAGCTCTGGGGCTTCCGCCGGCAGCTCGGGCGGATCTGGGCGGTGCTCTACCTCTCCGACCGGCCGCTCGCGGCGCCCGAGCTGTGCGCGCGGCTCGAGATCTCGACGGGCCTGCTCTCGATGAGCCTCGGCGAGCTCCGCCGCTGGGGGGTCGTGCGCTCGGTGGAGGTCGCCGGCGACCGCAAGGAGCACTTCGAGCCGGAGACGAACGTCTGGAAGCTCGTCGCGCGCGTGCTGCGCGAGCGGGAGCAGCGCGCCGTCGAGGGCGCGCTCGCCACCTTCGAGCGGGCGCTCCACGACGCGCGCGCCGCGCTCGTCGAGGTCGACCCTGCGGTGAAGGCGGCGGCACGCTTCAAGGCGAAGCGGCTCGAGCTGCTCGTCGAGCTCTCCCGCGCCGCCCTGAACGTGCTCCGGATCCTCGTCGACAGCGCCCGCGCGGACGCGGGGCCGATCAAGGCCCTCTCCGCCGCCCTCGGCCGCGGCCGGCGGGCGCTGCGCGCTTGAGCCCGGGCCAGCTGATCCCGAAGCACACGATCATCCCGGCCTCGAAGGCGCTCACTTGCTCGCTCCGTCGGCGGGGGCCGGCAGCCTGCCCGCAGGCAGCGGAGCGGCCGCGTGCTGCACGGGCCGCGGGCCCTCGCCGGCGGAGACGGCGACGCGCAACAGCGTGGCGGCCACGAGGACGGCGACGATGATCGCCGTCACGCCGAACGCCGGATCGCCGGATGGGCGATGGACGATCTCCTCCGGGTGAAGCTCTTCCCTGAACTCCGGCGGTGCTCTCACGTTCCCTCCCGTTCGTGGGCGCCCGCGCCTGGACGGGCGGCGAGCGCGTGAGGCGCCTTGGTACCGGGAGGGCGCTCACGGCTGGCTCACACGCGCGCGCGTCGCGCCGGCGCGGAGGAGCGGAGGAGCGGGGGGCGCTACCTCGCGGCGAGCCCGCCGAAGTAGTCGGCGAGCGCCGCGAGCGCCTCCGCCTTCGCGGCGTGGTACGCCCGCGCGAGGCGCGGCCGATCGGCCTCGCCCGACGCCTGGAGCGCGTTCACCGCCTCGAGCACCTTCTCCTGCGCGGCCGCGTACCGCGCCGCGTGCGGCGCGAGCGCGGGGGAGAGCTGCCCGGCGGCCGCCTTGGCGCGCTGCACGCCCATCTGCCCCGCCAGCCGGACCGCGGCGGCGTCGAACTCGTGCCCCTCCTCGCGCGGCGCGACCCGCGTGCGGGACATGAACCCGGTCTCCGCGCGCTCCATGTCGCGACGCGCCTCCGCGAACTCGCGCTCGGCGCCCTGCGGCTCGGGCGCGTCGAAGCGCCAGGCGACGCGCGACTGCCGGTACGCCGAGAGCGCCGCGCCGAACCCCTCGCGCGCATGGGCGAGCTCCGGGGTGAGCGGCGCGCCGGGCGCGCTCGCCGCGGCGGCGAGCCGCTCCGCGTACTCCTTCGCCGCGGTCGCGACGCGCAGGGCGGCGGGACGATCGAGGGCGTTCGAGACGGCCTGCACGGCGACCTCCGCCTCGGCGCGCGCCGCGTCGACCTGCGGGAGCAGCTCCTGCGCCTTCGCGCGATCCTTCGCGTCGCGCGCGACGAGGGCCGCCTCGACCTCGGACCCCGCGAGCGAGAGCTTCGCGATCCGCGCGTCGACGGCGGTCGCGAGGGCGAGGTCCCGGAGCGTGAAGGCATACGGCTTCGCCGGCTCGGCGCCCGGTGCCTGCGGAGACGGGGGGGCCGCCTTGTCCTTGCAGGCGGTGGCGGCGAGCACGGCGGCGACGAGCGCAGAGGTCCGGGCGAGGTGGCGCATGGCCGGAAATGACCACGCTTCTTGATCCCGCGCAAGCGGCAGGCGGCCCGACTCCGGCGCCGAGACGGTGTCCCATCCGCGGCGCTCTCGCCGGTGGACGGCTGTGAGCAGGCTGTGAGCCGCGCCGACCCATGCTGCGAGCGCAGCTCAGGTGGCGGGGGTAGGGGCGCGGGTGCCGGCGGGGGGCTGCCGGCGCCCGCGCTCCGCCGGTCCGGGTCCGTGAGCGCAGCATCGCTCTGGTACGATGGGCCGATGCGGCCACGCCCGGAAGGACGCGCCCGAGCCCATCAGCCGGCGAAGGTCACCCCTCCGATCCCGGAAGGCGCGATCCCGCGCCGCCGGCTCTTCACCGCGCTCGACCGGCTGAGGCGCAGGGCCCGCGCGGTCTGGGTCTCGGGCGAGCCCGGCTCCGGGAAGACGACCCTCGTCGCCACCTGGCTCGCCGCGCGGCGCGCGCGCGCGGTGTGGCTGCGGCTCGACGCGGCCGACGCCGAGCTCGCGACGTTCTTCCACTTCCTCTCCGTCGCGGTCCGCGCCGCGAACGGCAAGCGCGTGACGCTGCCGGCGCTCACCCCCGAGTACCTGCCGGACCTCGACGCGTTCGCCCGCAGCTTCTTCCGCGGGCTCATCGATTGGCTGCGGCCAGGCACCGTGCTCGTCCTCGACGACTGCCACGCGATCCCGCCGGAGGCGGCCTTCTTCGCCGCGCTGCGCGCCGGGATCGAGGAGCTCGCGCCCGGGATCACGGTCGTCCTGGTCTCGCGCGGCGACCCTCCCCCTTCCCTGGCGCGGGCCCGCGCCCACGGCGCGCTCGCGGTCCTGCCCGCCCAGGAGCTCGCGCTCTCGCCAGCGGAGTCGCTCGCGCTCGCGCGCGCCCGCGGCTTCACGGCCGGACGCGCGCGGGTCGAGGCGCTCCGCCAGGCGGTGCGCGGGTGGGCGGCCGGGCTCTCCCTCGTGCTCTCGCGCGAGGGCTCCGCGGCGGGCGCGTCCTCGCTCCCCACGACCTCGGAGTACTTCGCCTCGGAGGTCCTCGACCGCGTGGACCCGGCGATCCGGCGGGTCCTCCTCGAGGTCGCCCTGCTCGAGACGCCCACGGCGGACCTCGTCGTGCGGGCCACCGGGAACGCCGAGGCGCCCCGCGTCCTGGCCGGGCTCGCCCGCCGCGGCCTCTTCACCGTCCGGCACGAGACGGAGGACCCGGCGTTCGAGCTGCACGGCCTCTTCCGCGCGTTCCTGCTCGAGCGGGGCCGGGAGGAGCTCCCGCCCGGGAGGGCGAACGAGGTGCGGTGCGCCGCGGCGGAGGCGTTGGCGGGCCGCGGCCCTTCCGGCGCGGAGGCCGCGATCGCGCTGCTCGCCGAGGCCGGCGCGTGGGCGCAGATGGCTCGGCTCGTGTGCGCGCAGGCCGGCGCGCTCCTCCGGCAAGGCCGCACGCAGACGGTGACGCGCTGGCTCGCCGCGCTCCCGGAGCCGGTGCGGAGCGCGGATCCCTGGCTCGCCCACTGGGAGGGGATCGCCGTCCTCGCCTTCGAGCCGGGCCGCGCCCGCGACCGCCTGCGCGCGGCGCTCGACGCGTTCGAGACGGCGGGGGACGCCACCGGCGCCTGGCTTTCGTGGGCCGCGATCGTCGAGAGCGTCGTGTTCGAGTGGAAGGAGCTCACCGTGCTCGGCCCGGCGCTGGCCGACCACGATCGCCTCTCCGCGCGCTTCCCGTTTCCCTCGCCGGAGGTCCAGGCGCGCGTCACGGTGGCCGCGTTCACGGCGGCGTCGCTGCACTTCCCGGCGCACCCGTCCTACCCGACGTGGGCGCGCGCGGTCCGCGGCCTGGCCCTCGCCGCACCCGACCCCGTCCTCCGCCTCTCGGCCGGAGCGCTGCTCGTCTCGCACGAGGCGCTCGTGCTCGGGGTGGTCGGGCCGAACCGGCCCGTCGTGGAGGCGCTGGAGCGGCTCGCACGCAATCTCGAGACCCCCCCGCCGGCCGCGATCCTTTGGCTCTCGGCGGTGGGAACCTTCCACTTCACGGCCGGGAACCTCGACGCGTGCGCTCAGAGCGCGGCCGAGGCGCTCGAGGCCTCGCGCAAGCACGGCCTCCGCGCGTGGGACTTCGTGTCGCGCATGCTCGAGGCGTGCGTCGCGATCGCGCGCGAGAGCGGAGACGTCGCCGAGCGGCTCGTCGCCGCCGAGGGCGCGGTCCGCCCGGAGTCGCAGATCGACCTCGCGAACCTGCGCGTGATCCAGGCGTTCGCGGCGCTGCGCTCCGGCCGCGCCGCCGAGGCGGTCGCGCTCGGGGAGGAGGCGCTCGAGCGGGCGAGCGCCTGCGGCTACCCCATGCCCGCCGTCCTCTCCCTGCTGCTGCTCGCGCGGGCGCGGGCGCGCACCGGCGATCGCGACGGCGCGGAGCAGGCGCTCGGGATCCTGCACCAGATCGCCTCGTCGGTGGACAGCCTCCGCGCGAGATCGTTCGCCGCGTTCATGGTCGCGGACCTCCGGCCGGACGGCACGGAGCGGGTCGCGGCGCTCGCCGACGCGTTCCGGCTCGTCCGCGAGAGCGGCGCGCCGCCGCTCCTGCTCTTCTCCCGCGCGGAGCTGGCGGGCTTCGCCGCGGCCGCCCTCGAGCACGGCGTCTCGCAGGAGGACGTCGGCGCGTTCGTCCGCTCGCGCGAGCTCGAGCCGCCCGAGGTCCTCGCCACGCCCGAGCGGTGGCCCTGGCCGGCGCGGCTCCGGCTGCTCGGCGGGTTCGAGGTCGAGCGCGACGGCAGCGCGTGGAGCGCCGGGCGGAAGCCGGTGGAGCTGCTCCAGGCGCTCGCCGCGCTCGGGGGGGCGGACGTCCCCGAGCACGCGCTCGCGGAGGCCCTCTGGCCCGACTCGGAGGGTGACGCGGCGCAGCACGCCCTCGAGACCACGCTCTACCGCCTGCGGCGGACGCTCGGCGCGGACCTCGTCGTGCAGCGGCAGCGCAGGATCTCCCTCGCGGCGAGCCGGTGCGGGGTCGACGTGCTGCACCTCGAGGCGCGCCTTCGCGCGTCGCTCACCGAGCTCGCGAGGCCGGGGGCGAC
>JAHWYA010000128.1 GCA_020028115.1 Anaeromyxobacter sp. | reverse complement strand
ACTGGACCCTCGACGCGGATCTCGCCGCGCGGCTCCCGCCGGAGTTCCGGGCGAAGCTCTCGAAGGTCGACGGGCAGAAGGCGGACCTCAAGGACGGGGACACGACGCGGGCGCTCGAGGCGGACGTCGCGAAGGCGCGCTTCGTCGTCGAGACGGTCGACAGGAAGGAGCGCCGCCGGAACCCGCCGCCGCCGTTCACCACCGCGAAGCTGCAGCAGGAGGCGGCGAACCGCCTCGGCTTCACGGCCAAGAAGACGATGACCCTCGCGCAGCGGCTGTACGAGGGCGTCGAGCTCGGCGACGAGACGGTCGGTCTCATCACCTACATGCGCACCGACTCGGTCCGGCTCTCGACCGAGGCGGTGGACGCGGCGCGGGTCTTCATCGGGGAGCGGTACGGCAAGGACCACCTCCCGGAGACCGCGAACGTCTACAAGACGAAGGCGAAGTCGGCGCAGGAGGCCCACGAGGCCGTCCGCCCGACGAACCTCGAGTGGGCGCCGGAGCGCACCGCGCAGTACTTCGAGCAGATGGGCGAGCGGGACATGTTCCGGCTGTACGAGCTCATCTGGAACCGCTTCGTCGCCTGCCAGATGGTCCCCGCGGTCTACGACCAGACCGCGGCCGACATCTCCGCCGGCCGGGCCACGTTCCGCGCGACGGGCTCGATCCTGAAGTTCCCCGGCTACCTCGCCGTGTACGGCGCGAAGCCGCCCGAGGAGGAGGCCGGGGCCGAGGAGGAGAAGAAGGAGGAGGCGGAGGGCGAGAAGAAGAACGAGGAGCGCCAGCTGCCGCCGCTCGAGGCGGGGGAGGAGCTCCGCCTCGTGAAGCTCAACCCGGAGCAGCACTTCACCCAGCCGCCGCCCCGCTACAACGAGTCCTCGCTCGTGAAGGAGATGGAGCAGCGCGGCATCGGCCGCCCCTCCACGTACGCCGCGATCCTCGAGGTCATCCAGGAGAAGACCTACGTCGAGAAGGTCGAGAAGAACTTCAAGCCGACCCACCTCGGCGTGCTCGTGACGGACGAGCTCGTCCGCGCCTTCCCGCGGGAGATGGACGTCGCCTTCACCGCCGGGATGGAGGAGAAGCTCGACGAGATCGAGGAGGGGAACGCCCGCTGGCAGACGGTCCTCACCGAGTTCTACGACACGTTCAAGGAGGACCTCGCGAAGGCCGACGAGTCCATGCGGAACGTGAAGGCCCAGGCGATCGAGACCGACATCGTCTGCGAGAAGTGCGGCCAGCTGCTCGTCATCAAGTGGGGCCGCAACGGCGAGTTCCTCGCCTGCCCCGGGTACCCGGAGTGCCGGAACACGATGAACTTCCGGCGCGAGGACGGGAAGATCGTCCCGGAGAAGGAGGAGGACGTCCCGGTCGACGAGAAGTGCCCGACCTGCGCCGCGGCGATGGTGATGAAGCGCGGCCGCTTCGGGCGGTTCCTCGCCTGCACCCGCTACCCCGAGTGCAAGGGCACCAAGCCGATCTCGATCGGCGTCACCTGCCCGAAGGCCTGCGGCGGCTACATCAGCGAGAAGCGGTCCCGGCGCGGGCGGACGTTCTACGGCTGCTCGTCCTACCCGAAGTGCGACTTCGTCTCGTGGGACCGGCCGAAGAACGAGCCCTGCCCGAAGTGCGGCTCGGCCTACCTGCTCGACAAGTACTCGAAGCGCACCGGCCCGTTCATCGCCTGCCCGAACAAGGAGTGCGACTACCGGCGGGAGGCGCCGCAGCAGTCCTCACCAGCAGCGTAGCGGCCGAGCGACCCCCCGCCCTATTGACCTCCGTACGGGCTGCTGGTATCGAATTCCGCTGTGCAATCGCGGGCGAAGCGCACACCTGGTGCGCGCGTTCCCCACCATCCGACCCGAGGGAAGCGATGATCCAGACGCTGGCCGAGTTCTTCAAGGAGGGCGGCCCGTTCATGTTCGTGAACGTCGCGACGAGCGCCGTCGCGATCGCGATCGTGGTCGAGCGGATCCTCGTCCTCGCGTTCAAGCTCAACCTGAACGCGCCCCCCTTCATGAGCCAGGTCCAGAAGCTCATCCTCTCCGGCAACGTCGACCGCGCCGTGAAGCTCTGCGACGCGGCGCCGAACGCCGCCCTCTCGAAGGTGGTCCGCGCCGGCCTCACGCGCGCGAACCGCGGCGAGCAGGAGGTGGCGCGCAGCCTCGAGGAGGCCGTGCTCGAGGTGACCCCGGGCATCTCGAAGCGGATCGCGCCGCTCTGGTCGCTCGCGAACATCGCGACCCTCATCGGCCTCGTCGGCACCATCACCGGCCTCATCGGCACGTTCAAGTCGCTCGGCGCCGCGAGCCCTGAGATGAAGCAGCTCATGCTCTCGAAGGGCATCTCGGAAGCGATGAACAACACCGCGTTCGGCCTCACCATCGCGGTGGTCTGCATCGTCGCGCACCTCATGCTCTCCTCGAAGGCGAAGCAGATGATCGAGGAGATCGAGTTCAACGCGCTCCGCCTCGAGAACTGGCTGTCGCGGCGCGGCGCCGGCGAGACGAACCCCCTCGAGTCCGCGGGTTAGGCCGCCCGAAGCGAGCGCCTCCGAGCCTCCCATGCGCCGCCGCATCCGCGAGGAAGAGCACACGGGCGAGCTCAACATCGTCCCGTACCTCGACGTCGTCGTGAACCTCGTCATGTTCATGCTCCTCAGCATGACGGGGCTCATCACGCTCGGCGTGCTCAACGTCTCCGCGCCGAAGATCGGCGGCGAGACCGCGGGCGCCGGCGGCCAGCCGGAGAAGCCGCCCCTCCTCCTCACCGTCGCCATCGGCCGGCAGGGCTTCTTCGTCGCCGGCGCGGGCGGGGTGCTCGGGAAGGACGCCGAGAAGCCGGACGCCTCGCGGCCGCCCACCATCCCGCTGCGCGACGGCAAGTACGACTACGCGTCGCTCTCGGAGCAGATGAAGAAGATCAAGGAGCAGTTCCCGAACGAGACCGCCGTCATCCTGTCCGCGGATCCGGACGTCGTGTACGACGTCCTCATCCAGACGATGGACGCGTGCCGGGAGGGGAGCGTGAAGGACGCGGACGGGAAGATCGAGCGCAAGCCGCTCTTCTTCGACGTCTCCCTCTCGCTCGTCGGGTGAGCCGATGACGACCGCGCGCGCGCAGCCCTCGCAGGAGCAGCTCCGCCGGGAGAAGGAGACGCGCGGCTACCGGCGCGCGCGCCGCAAGGCCCGCGAGGCCGCGGGCGAGATCCGCGAGCTCAACATCGTCGCGATGATGGACATGATGACCATCATCCTCGTGTTCCTCCTGAAGTCGTACCAGGCGTCCGCGATCAACGTGAACATGAGCGAGGAGCTCACGATCCCGCAGTCGACGACCCAGCTCCACCCGCAGGAGAACATCACCGTCACCGTGTCGGCGAAGGAGGTGGCGGTGAACGATCGGAAGGTCGTCGACGTCCAGGCCGGCCTCATCCCCGCCGCCGCGAAGGAGGGCGGGCGCGCCGACGCCTTCTACGTCGGCGCGGTGTACGAGGCGCTGAAGAAGGAAGTCGACAAGCAGAAGTACATCGCCCGCTACAACAAGGACGCGCCCTTCGCCGGACGGATCAACGTCGTCGTCGACAAGAAGATCCCGTACCGGACGCTCATGGACGTGCTCTACACCGCCGGCCAGGCGGAGCTCGGCGAGTACAAGTTCATGGTGCTGAAGAATGATTAGAGCGGGGGGACACGCGCTCCGCGGCGCCTGCGGCCCGCGGAGCTTGCGACCCCCCGAGCCCCCCGCTCCCTCCGGTGCAGCCTCATCCGGCTGCACCTGCGTTCGCCAATCATAACGTCGGCGGCTCGCTCACGAACTCGCCCGGCGCGCGCTCGCGCTGCGTCGCGCAGTCGGTGCAGAGGAGCGCGTACGGCAGCGCCTGGAGCCGGCGCGGATCGATGTCGGCGCTGCAGTCGCGGCAGATCCCGTACTCCCCCGCGTCGATGCGCGCCATCGCGGCGTCGATCTGCAGGATCTCGCGGCGCTGGGTCTCTGACAGCCGCGAGAGCGTGAACTGCTCGTGCTCCGACTGCGCGCCCTCCTCGAACTCGGGGTCGCGCTCCGCCGACCGGAGCGCCTCGATCTCCGCGTCCGCGCGGCGGCTCGTCTCGAGGATGACGCGGCGACGGCGCTGCAGATCCGCCTTCAGCTCGTCCCGGCTCTTCGCGCTCACGTTGCGATCCTCTCCAGGGGGCGGTACACCCCCGACCTCGGTACGGCACACCCCGCACGACGGGGCGCACCCGCCCGGCGTTCGGACGGGCCGCGCCCCAGCGGGCAATCTGGACACCTCCCTCGGTCGGGGCCACCCGGGGCGAGCGTAACGGTAAGCGCGGGGTCGCCGGGCTGCCAGGGGTCCGGGGAGAGAATCTCGTCGCATGGCGCAGCGCGTGACGGTCGTCGGCGGTGGGCTCGCCGGGAGCGAGGCGGCGTGGCAGCTCGCGCGCGGTGGGGTCCCCGTCGACCTCGTCGAGATGAAGCCCGGCCGGCGCTCTCCGGCGCACGTCCTCGGCGGCCTGGCCGAGCTCGTCTGCTCGAACTCGCTCCGGTCCGACAACCCCGCGAACGCCGTGGGGCTCCTGCACGAGGAGCTGCGCCGCGCCGGGAGCCTCGTCCTCGCGTCCGCGGACGCGACCCGCGTCCCCGCCGGCGACGCGCTGGCGGTCGACCGCGAGCGGTTCAGCGCGCTCGTGACGGAGCGGCTCGGGGGGAACCCGCTCGTGACCGTGAGGTCCGAGGAGGTCCGCGCGCTGCCGCCCCCGCCGGGGCTCGCGCTCGTCGCGACCGGGCCGCTCACCTCGGACGCCCTCGCCGACGAGATCGCGGCGCTCGCCGGGGCGGGACTCCACTTCTACGACGCGATCGCGCCGATCGTGACCGCCGAGTCGATCGACATGGGAATCGCCTACGCGAAGTCGCGCTGGGGGAAGGGGAGCGGCGACGACTACCTGAACCTCCCGCTCGACGAGGCGGGGTACCACGCCTTCGTGGACGCGCTCGTCCAGGGCGAGAAGGTGACGCCGCACGGGTTCGAGGAGGCGCGCTACTTCGAGGGCTGCCTCCCGATCGAGGTGATGGCGGAGCGCGGCCCCGAGGTCCTCGCCCACGGCCCGATGAAGCCGGTCGGTCTCGAGGACCCCCGCACCGGCCGGCGGCCGTACGCCGTCGTTCAGCTCCGGCGCGAGGACGCGGCCGGCACCGCGTTCAACCTGGTCGGCTTCCAGACGCGGCTCACCTGGCCGGAGCAGCGCCGGATCTTCCGCGCCTTCGTACCGGGCCTCGCGAACGCCGAGTTCGTCCGGCTCGGGCAGATCCACCGCAACACGTTCCTCGAGGCGCCGCGGGTGCTCGCCCCGGACCTCTCCGCGCGCGAGCGGCCGCACCTCTTCTTCGCCGGGCAGATCACCGGGGTCGAGGGGTACGTCGAGTCCGCCGCGTGCGGCCTGCTCGCGGCGCGCGCGATCCTGGACCGGCTCCACGGTCGCCCCTTCCGCGCGCCGCCCGCGGCGACCGCGCTCGGGGCGCTCCACCGCCACCTCACCGGCGAGGCCCATCCGCCGGGGTACGATTACCAGCCGTCGAACGTGGTGTTCGCGCTCTTCCCGCCGCTCGTCGGCCGCCACCGCGGCAAGGCCGCGCGCAAGGAGGCCTACGCGGAGCGGGCGCGCAAGGAGATCGAGCCGTGGCTCACCGCCGAACCGCAGCCGTCGTCCTCGCCGCCGCCCTGACCGCGGCGGGCTGCAAGCCCGCGAGGACGGCCGACGCCCCGACGGGGCTCGGCACGCCCGTGCACGCCGGGCCGGTCCGCGCCGTCTTCCCGTCGCCGGACGGGAGCGCCCTCGCGTTCCTCGAGGCCTGCCAGGACGTGAAGGCGCAGTTCCTCCCGCCGCGGACGGCGCGGTGCGAGCTGCGCGTCGTGGCGCCGGCCGGCGGCGCGGCCGCGAAGGTCGCGGCCGGGG
>JAHWYA010000004.1 GCA_020028115.1 Anaeromyxobacter sp. | reverse complement strand
CCGCTTCGCCGCCTGGTTCGCGAAGAGCAGGTCCTCCATGGGCTCGAGCTTCCCCTGCGCCTCCGCGCAGATCCCCACGCGCGCGAGATCGCAGGCGCCGGGGTGCATCCGCCGCTGGACGGCGGGGTTGCAGTCCGAGCTCAGCGGAAACTGGCGCTTCGAGAGGCGCACGTCGGAGCGCCCCGCGAGGAGCGCCTTCGTCTCCTCGTGGGCGCGGGCGCAGGCAGGGCACTCGTAGTCGCTGAAGACGACCACCGCGAGGGGGCCCGTCGACGCGACGGGCGTCGTCCCGCCGCCGGGCGGCCGCGCGGCGACCGGCGCCTTCCGCTCCCAGTAGCGGGGGAACGCGGCCGCGGCGACGAGGACGAGGGCGGCCCCGGCGAGCGCGACGGCCGCGGTGCGGCTCGGGCGCGCGGCGAGGAGCGCGAGGTCGCTGCGCACCGCCGCGGCGACGCCGCCGGGGCGGCACGCCCGCCACGCCGCGGCGAGGAGGGCGAACGAGACGAGCCACGAGGCTGCGCAGAGGATGCAGAGCGCGCCGATGGCGAGGTGGGAGATCGCCGCGAGGACGACCGCGGCGGCGGACGCGACCGCGGCGAGGAGGAAGAGGAGCCCCGCGGGCCAGACCTCGTGGCTCCGGCTCTTCGACAGGCCGGCGAGCGCGAGGAGCAGCGCGAGCCCGTAGCCGAGGGCGCCCCAGGCCGCGACCGGCAGGCCGAGCACGACCGAGTAGCGGCTCATCGCCACGCGATCGCAGTTCACGTAGTCGCTGATGGCGCAGAAGCTCGTGCCGCCGGCGTGCGCGAGCGCGTGCTCCTGCACGAGCAGGACGGCGAGGACGAGCCCCGCCGCGGCGAGGCCCGCGGCGGCGAGGAGGGCGGGACGGCGCGGCATCATCGCGTCAGTCGATCGGGCAGGGCTTCACGGGCTCGCACGGCTTGGTGGCTGCGGTGCCGGCGTCCTTCACGCCCGCGTCCGCCGTCTCGCCGGGCGCGGGACGCGCCGGCGCGCCGGACGCGGCACCCTTCGCGGCCTTCGGTCCGGGCTTCGCCCCCCTGGCCACGGGCTTCGCCGGCTTCTTCGCGGGTCGCTCCACGTTCGCGGGCGGCGCGCTCGCGGGCGGCGCGTCTTCCGCGGCGCGCGGGGCGCCGGGGAGGGCGAGGAAGAGGGCGGTGAGCAGCAGCGTCCGCATGGCGAGGGCCTCCGGGAGGTGGCGAGTCTAACCGGAGGCCCGCAAATCCGCACGCGCGTCGGACATCCGTCAGTGCGCGACGGCCCCCGCCGCGGCGGGCGCGCCGAGCCGCGCCGACGCGGGCTCCGCCGCGCGCCGCACGAGCATCATCGTGACGTCGTCGTCCTGCCCCGCGCGGAACTCCGCGACGCGCGCGAACAGCACCTCGAGCGCCTCGTCGAGCGGCCGCTCCGCGACCTCCGCGAGGGCCGCCGCGAGCCGCTCCTCGCCGAACATCTCGCCCTGCGCGTTCGCCGCCTCGGTGGCGCCGTCGGTGAAGAACAGCGCGACGTCGCCCTCCTCCATCGGCACGATCTGGTCCGCGACCCGCCCGCGGGTATCCTCCACGACGCCGATCCAGCACCCCTCGTTCGTGACCGTCTCGACGCGGCGCGAGGCGCGGCGCCACACGAGCACGTCCTGGTGCTTGCCGGCGAGGGTGAGCCCGCCGTCGCCGAGCCGGACCACGTTGAGCGTCATGTAGCGGGACGCGCGGAGCCGCGAGATGTTCTCGAGGAGGACGTCGTTCACCGCGTTGAAGACGTCGGCGGGCCCGAGCTGCGGGTTCTCGTGGACGACGGAGGTGATGCTCGTCTGCGTCATCATCATGACGAGCCCCGACTCGACGCCGTGCCCCGAGACGTCGCCGATCGCGATCCAGTCCCTCCCCTCGCCCGCCTGGATGATGTCGTAGTAGTCGCCGCCCACCTCCGCGGCGGGGAGCATCCGCGCCGCGACGTCGTAGCCTCCGACGCGCCGGTTGTCCGGGAGGAGCGACGTCTGGATCCGCTTCGCGACCTCCATCTCGCCCCAGAGCGCGTCGCGCGCCTGCTGGAGCTGGGCGCGGGAGCGATCGAGCTCCGCGTTCGCCTGGACGAGCTCCGCGCGCAGCGCGTACTCGTTCGCGATGAGCCGGTGGCGCACCTGGCTGATCGCGACCGCGATCACCACCGTCGACCCCATGAAGTAGAGGTTCGAGACGAGCGTCCCCGGGGCGAACGGGCCGCCGAGCAGGGCGTTCGTCGCGACGTAGGTCCCGATGACCATGACGCCGTTCACGAGCGAGTGGATGGGCCGCCACGGGAGGAGCACGTCCACGCCGACGATCACGAGGTTCAGCCCGGCGTAGTAGTGCGACTCGAACCCGCCGAGATCCACCGTCATCCGGGAGATCATGAGCGCGAACATCGCGCTCGCGAGGTAGCCGGGCACGATCGACCAGCGCGACGGGCGCGTCCGCCGCAGCACGAAGTACTGCACGAGCATGGCGCCCGTGACCACCGCGCGGTACACGGCGAACCGCACGATGACGCCGCGCGGGACGACGAACAGGTCGAGCAGGAGGAACAGCGCGTTGAGCGAGAACCCGAGGACCGACAGCGTCTGCGACCAGGAGTGGACGAGCTCGCGCCGGTAGGCCGCGAAGGCCTCCCGGAGCTCACCGGTCAGGACCGGCTGTCGCCGCGTCGGGTCCATGGAGCGTCAGCGCCCGCGCTCGAGGCGCAGGAACATCTGGCAGCGGGTGGGGTCGAACCCGAGGCTCGCGTGCGCCGGGAGCCCCTCCGCGAGCGCGAGGAGGCTCTCCTCCGTCCGGTAGTACAGCGGCCAGTCCATCCAGTAGTCCATGTACACCTTGCTCGGCTGCGACGCGTGGAAGTTCCCGACGAGCACGGCGCCGCCGGGCTCGAGCAGGTCCACGAGGCGCGCGAGCACCGCCTTCGCGACCGGCGGCGTCAGGTAGTCGAAGAGCCCCATCGAGTAGACGAGGTGGAACCGGCCGAGGCGGTCGCGCAGCCCGCGGTCCCGGAGCATCGTGCGGACCGACTCGGCCAGCGTCACCGCGCGGATCGGCCCGTGCGCCGCCTCCACCTTCTCGACGGCGGCCCGCGCCGCCTCGAGCGCCTGCGGGTCCTGGTCGAGCAGGGTTGCCTCGAGCCGGCGGGCGTCGTCGCGCGTCCGGTACGTGTCGCGGAGCTCGAACGCGGGCCCGCACGCGACGGAGAGGAACCGGAACGGCGCGGGGCGGCCCAGGGCGGCGTCGAGGGCGTGGAGCTCGGCCGCGACGAGCGCCCGCCGGGCCCGCACCGCCTCCGCGCCGGGCTTCTGCACGGCGTGCGAGTGGAGGAGCCGGCCGAACGCGCCGCGCCCCTCGGCCCGCGCCTCGTAGAGGAGCCGCATCATCTCGGCGTCGCCGGCGTAGCCCCGGGGCTTCATGTTCGTGCGCCGGTGGATCTCGGAGGAGAGGATGAACGGCCAGGCCATCCTGCGCAGGTAGAAGCCGTGCCGCTCGTGCTCCTCGCGGCCGAAGCCCCTCACGAGGGCGTCGAGCTCGCGGTCCTTCCCGTCGAGGAAGGAGAGGAACCCGGGACCCTCCGCCGCGAGGAGGGCGTCCATCGCGGCCGCGGCCACCTCGAGCGGCTCCTCCTCCAGGAGCCGGTCCTGGTCGTCGAGCACGCGGCGCCACACGGACAGGTCATAGACGAGCCCCGCGACCCACCGCTCGAACTCGGGGCGGATGCGCTCGCGCTGCTGCAGCACGAGGGGCAGGTTCCGGAACGCGCCGTGGAGGTCGGCGACGCGGCCGTCGTGCACGATCGCGTGGCAGTCGTGGAGCGCGTCGAGGAACACGAGCCGGCCGCGGGCGCCGCGGCTGCCCGGCGCGGCGAGGAAGCGGCACCGTCCGAGCCGGACCGGCCCGCCGTCGAGCGCCACCTCGAGGTGCGCGAACTCGGTCCCGTCCGCGACCCGCTCCGCGCCGAGGTCGGCCTCGAGGGCGAGCCGGCTCGCGCAGGCGAGCGTCACCGCGAGGGTCCGTCCCTCGTGGTCGACCGTCCCGGTCCGCCGCGGCTCCGCAGCGGAGACGAGCTCACTTGCCGCGGACCTTGATCCGGCCATCCAGGGTCTCGAACGTTCGCAGCGCGCTGAAGGAGAGGGCCTGCCACTTGCGCGCGAGGGCGTACTCGAGCACGAGCGGCACGGAGAGCCGCCGCGACTCGTCGAGCGCCTTCACGACGGGGGTGAACGTGGACGAGTTCATGTACTCCAGCTCGGTGAAGTCGAGCGCGAGCGGGAGCTTCTCGGCCTTCGCGAGCGCGAGCGCCTCGCCGAGCACCGGCACGAGGAAGCGCCCCGGCTCGCGGTCCGCGCTCCGCCCGCGCCACGCGAGCCGCAGGAGCCCCTCGGCCCGCGTGAGCTCGAGCGCGAGCTCGCCCTCCACCCACCGCTTCACGACGACGCTCATGCGTCCTCCCGGTCCCGCCGGTACACCGCCGACACGGCGAGCACGTTTCCTTCGTCCACGAAGAAGTCGATCGCGCACCGCCCCTCGTACGCGATGCGTGTGAGCCCGAGCCCGCTCTCCCCGGCCGCGTACGGGCGCGCCGAGACGACCTTCAGCCGCTCGACGTAGGCCTCGAAGGGATCCTGGAACCCGCGGATCCACTGGACCGCGAGGTCGAAGCGGCGGAGGTGCGCGTCGTCGACGCCGACGCGGCTGCGGACCTCGATCGTCGCCTCGCGCTGTCCGACGTGAAGGGCGAGCGTGATCTCCTCGCCGGTGCGGAACGCGCCGTACTTCACGGCGTTCTCGAGCAGCTCCTGCGCGACCATCGCGAGCTGGTAGGCCTCGTCCGCGTCGAGCCCGCTCGACGCGAACGCCGACCGGCACGGCTCCCACGCCGCCTTGACGGCGTCCCAGACCGGCCGGACCCGCAGGTCCAGCCCCGGAGCCTCCTGCGTCCCTGGGTCCTGTCCGCTCACCACGCCGTATCTCCGCTCCCTGCCGGGTGCCGTGGTCCCTGTACCGCGATTCTAGTACGCGACACGTCCAGTTCGGAGCGATCGGCCGCCGAGATGGTGTGTGCGCCCGGCAGGCGAGCGCTTACACAACGCGAGAGGGACGCACACATGAAGCTCGCCACCTGGAACGTCAACGGGATCCGCGCGCGCGAGGCGCAGGTGCTCGAGCTCGTCGAGCGCGAGCGGCCGGACGTCCTGTGCCTCCAGGAGATCAAGGCGCCGCCGGCGCGCGTCCCCGCCTCGCTGTGCGAGCTCGAGGGCTACTTCTGCCTGTGGCACGGTGAGACGGCCTACTCGGGCGTCGGGCTGCACGTGCGCCGCGACCTCGCGGTCGTCGCGCCCGCGTTCGTCCACCCGCCGTTCGACATGGAGACGCGGATCGCCACGGTCGACGTGCCGGGCGCGACGATCGCCTCGGTCTACGTCCCGAACGGCGGGAAGGACTACGCGGCGAAGCTCCGCTTCCTCGCCGCGATGGAGCGCTGGGCCGCCGAGGTCTCGGCGGCCGGGCGGACGCTCGTCGTCGCCGGCGACCTCAACGTCGCGCGCACCGACCGCGACGTCCACCCGAAGGAGCGCAAGGTCGGCGCGATCGGCCAGCGGCCCGACGAGCGCGCGCTCCTCGAGGCCCTCGTCGGCCACGGCCTCGTCGATCTGGGCCGCGCCGCCGATCCCGACAACGACGGGCTCTTCACCTACTGGGCGCCGTGGCGGAACCTGCGCCAGCGGAACATCGGCTGGCGGATCGATTACGTGCTCGCGTCGGCGCCCCTCGCCGCGCGCCTCACGCGCTGCGCGGTGCTCGCCGACTTCGGCACGAGCGATCACGCACCCGTCGTCGCCGAGTTCGGCACGTAGCGCGTACCACGCCGAGTACCCCCGAATAGGGGTCGACTACCTCGAGGGGCGCGGCGTCGTGTCGCACGACGGATTGACGCGGGGCTAGTTTGCTCCGCGCGCGCCTCCTGCTACCGTTCGCGTCCCTGAGGCAATTCTCCAGGGGTTGCCGTCCTCAAGACCGCCGCGCCCTCCGGCGCAGCTTCGAGGGAGTGACATGCCGACCGCCGCGACAGAGACGATGAAGGAGCTCCTCCGGACCCTCCCTGGGGACGATGTCCGCCAGATCATGTGGAGGTTCGCCGAGAGGTACGACCTGCAGATGCTCGTGCAGTCGACCCGCTCCGTCGCCCGGGGGCCGGTGGCGCGCCTCGCGGCGGGCGGCGGCTGGAACGATCACGGCTGGAGCGCCGAGAAGAACGAGCTGCTCGCCCACTACGACGCGGCCGGGATCACCGCCGCGTTCATGGAGCCGGACCAGGGCGGCTTCATCGCCGGCCCGAAGAACCTCGCGCTGTCCCTCATGGCGTTCGAGCTCGCCTGGGTGGACGGCGGCGCCGCGACCGGCGCGCTCGCCGGGTTCCTCGGGCTCTCGCCGATCCACGAGAAGGGCACGCCCGAGCAGAACGCGAAGTACATGGCGCTCGCCACGCCGCCCAAGCCCGGCGAGGACCGCAAGCCCTGGCGCGCCGCGTTCGCGCTCACCGAGCCCATCCCCTACGTCGGCGTCGACACCGGCATGCTCTCGGGCAAGGTGCGCGTCGCCCGGTGGAAGGACGGCGAGGAGCCCGTCCTCCACGTCGAGAAGCGCGGCCGCTTCATCACGAACATGGGCTTCGCGAACTTCGTGACCGCCGCGGTGGACTCGGGCGATCCCCGCATCAAGGGGAGCTGCATGGTCATCCTCGAGGAGGGCGACCCCGGCACCTTCGACCGCGGCACGCCGACGAAGAAGCTCGTCCACCAGCTCTCGTCGACGAACGACCCGATCTTCAGCCTCGACATCCCCGCGTCGCGCATCGTCGGCGGCTACACCGTGAAGGACGGCGTCATCGTCCCGAACTTCGACCACTCGACGGTCATCGAGGCGGTCTTCAAGCGGACCCGCGTGACGGTCGGCATCATCACCGCGGCGAAGCTCCTCTCCGCGGTGGAGCCGGTGATCCGCTACCAGCGCTCGCGCTTCCGCGGCGCGGAGCAGGCCACGCCCGGCACGGTCCGCTACGAGCTCGGCATCCAGCAGCGCGAGGACGCCCTCCACCGGCTCGTCGAGGTCTGGGCGACCGGCGAGGCCGCCGTGTCCCTCGGCTTCGGCACCGCGCGGCTCTTCGACGAGCTCGACCCCATCGAGCGGAAGAAGGACGAGCTCCTGAAGCAGCAGGGCATCACCGGCGCCCGCGCCGAGATGAAGTGGATGAAGATGGTGGAGGCCCGGGCCCTCGAGCTGCTCGAGCTCGAGACCCACCCCCGCGGCGCGAAGGAGGAGAAGCGGATCGCCGAGCTGCGCGCCGACGAGACGGTCCGTTTCGCGCTCCTCGACGCGCAGGCGAACGTCCTCTGCCCGGCGACGAAGCTCTGGAACACCGGCCACGGCGCGACCGTGATGCGCGAGGCGGTGTCGCTCATGGGCGGCTACGGCATCACCGAGGACTGCCCCGGCTTCCTCGGCAAGAAGTGGATGGACGCGCAGCTCGAGGCGACCTACGAGGGCCCGGAGGCGGTGCAGCGCCGGCAGATCTCTGTGACGATGACGTCACCGCTCTTCCAGGCGCTCATGAAGTCCTGGATCCGCGAGCTCCGCCACGTCGCCGCGCTCCACCCCGGCACCGGCGCCTGCGCCCTCGCCTCCGCCTACGAGCTCTGGCTCTGGACCTACCGCCACCTCGAGGGGGCGACCGACGCCGACGGGGAGAAGCTCCTCTCCTCGCCGCGGCAGGGCGTGTCCTTCAAGCTCGCCGACGCGCTCGCCTGGCTCATGGGCCCGCGCATGCAGATCCACGACACCGTGAGGCTCGCGGAGGAGGGCGGAGCGGTGCTCGGCGAGGCGCTCCCCGGCACCGCCCGCTTCTTCGCGGACCTCTGCCACGTGCAGGCAGCGCGGGCGGCGGGCGAGGTCGCGCGCATCTGCGCCGAGCTCGTCCACGGCTACAACCGCCACCCGGCCTGGGACGAGGAGGGGCGGCGCGCCTGCTGGAGCGCCACCGAGGCCGACGCCCTCGAGGGGCTCGTCTCCGGCCTCTCCGGCTGCGCGAAGGAGGCGCTCGACGTGGCGGACGAGCACCCGGACAAGGAGGGCCCCTGCGCCTCGTGCAAGGGGATCACCGACTTCCGGACGCTCCGGGTGAAGCTCGACGGCTGCCTCACCGGCGCGATGCTCGCGAAGGACCGCGCCGCCGAGGCGGTCTCGCGGGTGATGATCCCCGAGGCGCTCGACTACCCGCAGTAGGCGAGGCGAGGAGAGACGATGGAACGCCAGTCGATGGCGGTGGACATCGCCTGCGTGGGCTTCGGCCCCGCGATGGCGGGCTTCCTGACGACGCTCTCGCGCCGCCTCGCGGCGGCCGAGAAGCCGCCCCTCGAGAGCGCCGCGTCTCCGGGGCTGCCGCTCCAGGTCGTCTGCTACGAGCGCGCGGACGATCCGGGCTTCGGCGTGTCCGGCGTCGTGACGCGCGCGCGCGGCCTCCGCGAGGCCTTCCCGGACCTCGAGGCGGCGCAGATCCCGATGGCCGCGAAGGTGCGGCAGGAGAAGGTCCTCTACCTGCTCGACCCGGTCGGCGCCTCGCGCCGGTCGGCGGCGCTCCGCGCGGCGGACGCGGCGATCCGCGCGGCGCGGTTCGCGCTGAAGTACGAGGAGCAGGCGGTCGAGCTCCCGTACGTCCCCGCCTACCTCCACAAGCTCGACGGGTTCGTCTTCTCGATGGGGCAGCTCATGCAGTGGATGAGCGGCCAGGTCCTCTCCACCGGGACCGTGCAGATCTGGCCGGGCACCCCGGTCGCGAGCGCGCTCGTCGAGGGCCAGGCGGTGAAGGGCGTCCGGCTCGTGGACCAGGGCGTCGACCGGCACGGGAACCCGGAGGGCGCGTTCCTGCCCGGCATGGACGTGACGGCCGCGCTCACGGTCGTGGGCGACGGGCCCGTCGGCGCGGTGGGCCGGCAGCTCGACCGCGAGCTCGGCCTCCCGCAGGGGAGCCACGGCCGGCGCGACTGGGCCGTCGGGATGAAGTTCGTCGTCGACCTGCCCGAGGGCACGCCGCTCGAGCCCGGCACCGTCCTCCACACCCTCGGGTTCCCCGAGCCGGAGATCTTCGGGTTCCTCTACGTCCACCCGGACCGGGTCGCGTCCGTCGGGATCTTCGTCCCTTCCTGGTTCGAGTCGCCGGTCCGCACGACGTACCGGTACCTCCAGCACTACGTCCAGCACCCGTACCTCTGGCGGTTCCTGCGCGACGCGAAGCTCCGTTCGTGGGGCGCGAAGTCGATCCTCGAGTCCGGCCGCCGCGGCGAGCCGGTGCTCGCGGGCGACGGCTTCGCCCGCATCGGCGAGGGTTCGGGGTCGACGAACGTCCTCACCTCCTCGGGCGTCGACGAGGCCTTCACGACGGGCGTCCAGCTCGCCGAGGGCGTCATCGAGCTCCTCGAGGCGGGCAAGCCGCTCACCCGCGAGAACCTCGACGCCGCCTACGTGGCCCGCCGCCGCGCCTCGTTCGTCGAGGCGGAGGGGCGCGTCGCCGAGAAGGCGCGCGACGGGTTCCAGCGCGGCGTCGTGACGGGCCTCCTCGGGATGGCGCTCGCCGGCGCGACCGGCGGGAGGATCTCGCTCGGGGAGGAGCCCGCCCACCCCGCCGAGAAGGTGTCCTCCCTCGAGCAGTTCTACGCGGGCAGGATCCCGGCCGGCGACATCGCCGCGATCCGCCGCGACTGCGAGGCGAAGGGCGTCCCGCTCCACGACGCGCTCATGGATCGCGCCGGCTGGCCGGCGGTCCCCCTCGACGGGAAGCTCCTCGTGACGCAGCAGGACGCGCTCCTCGTCGGCGGCAAGGTCCAGGCGCCGCCCGGCTACGCCGACCACGTCACCTTCCTCCGCCCCGAGCTCTGCCGCTCCTGCGGCCGCAAGGTCTGCTTCGAGATCTGCTCGGCGGAGGCGATCCGGCCCGGCGAGGGCGGCGTCCCGACCTTCGACCGCGAGAAGTGCGTGCACTGCGGCGCGTGCCTGTGGAGCTGCACCCAGCGGCTCGACGGCACGGACGAGGTCAACCTGGCATTCCGCGCCGGCACGGGCGGGCTTCACTCCGCGGAGAACTAGGAGACCCCATGAGTTTCCACATCGTCGTTTTGGGCAGCATCGTCCCCGACCCGCTCCAGACCCTCGAGCCCGTCTCGACGCCGCAGGGGCCGGGGCTCAAGAACGAGCAGATGCTCCCCGCGGTCCTCGACCCGTGGGCCGGCCACGCGCTCTACGAGGCGGCGAACCTCGCCGCGAAGACGCCGGGCTCCAAGGTGACGCTCGTCTCGCTCGGGCCGAAGGCGAAGCTCCAGCAGGTGATGATGGCCGTCGCGCAGAAGGTCCCCTTCGAGCTCGTCGCGCTCGACGGCCCGGCGGGCGGCTTCACCGACGCGCACGAGGTCGCGGCGAGGCTCGCCGCCGCGGTGAAGGCGCTCCCGGGTCTCGACCGCACGAAGCTCCTCCTCTTCGGCGGGTGGGAGTCCGCGTCGCGCGGCGCGGGGGTCACGCTCCAGCTCGTCGGCGAGCTGCTCGAGATCCCCGACCAGTTCCAGGGCGTCGACCAGATCTCGGCCCGCCCGGACGGCTCCTTCGAGGTGCTCGAGCGCGTCGAGGGCGGGCGGCACCAGGTGTCGACCTGCCAGGGCGCGCCCGCCGTGCTCGGGTGGGCGACGGGCAACCTCCCCGAGCCGAAGAACAACCCGCAGATCGGCATGGCGAACATGCGGCTCGTCATGCCCGCGCTCCAGAAGGCGGCGCCCGCGCCGGTCGGGACGGGCGGCGTCGAGTTCGCGTCGGTGCAGGTGCCGAAGGTGATGCGCGAGACGCGCATCGTGAAGGACGCCTCGCCGGACGAGATCGCCCGCGAGCTCGTCGAGTGGATCTCGAAGGATTAGAGGGAGAGGACACCGCCATGGACTCCATCCTGCTCGTCAGCCACGTCGATCCCGACGGCGCCCTCCCCCGCGCCGCCCTCGAGGCGCTCGCCGCCGCGAGGACGCTCGGGGCGCCCGTCACCGCCGCGCTCTTCGGTCACTCCGTGGGGAAGGCCGCCGCCGCCCTCGCCGGCACCGGCGTCGCGAAGGTCCTCGTCGTCGAGGACCCCGCCCTCGAGGCCGCCCGATACTCCACCGACGCCGCCGCCGCCGCGGCCCTCGCGAAGGCGTCGGGCGCCTCGCTCGTCCTCGCGCCCGCGACCTCTCGCATGACCCGCGTGATGGCCGGGGTGGCCCAGCGGCTCGGCGGCCGGATCGACACGCACGTCACGCAGCTCGTCGACGAGGGCGGCCCGACCGCGGTCCGCTGGTACTACCGGCAGCGGATCGAGGCGAAGCTCCGCCGGAAGGAGCGCCCGTGGGTGCTCCTCGTCGACCCGGGCGCGACGGAGGCGCTGAAGCCGGCGGGCGGCGCCGCGCCGCCGGTCGAGAAGGTCGCGCTCGCGCTCCCCGCGCCGCGCACCCAGGTCACCGGCGTCCGCTCGCCGTCGTCCGGCGAGCAGACGATCCGTCCGGACGCGAAGGTCCTCTTCGTCGCGGGCGCGGGCTGGACGAAGAAGCAGCAGGACGGCAAGCCGCACCCCGAGGAGGCCGAGGCGCTCATCCTCGCGTTCCTCCGCGGGTCCGGCGCGTCGCTCGGCTCGTCGAAGTCGCTCGTCGATCAGGCCGGCGAGGGGCAGAAGGTGTTCGAGTTCATGACGCACCTCAACCAGGTCGGCCAGACCGGCTCGACACCCCGCCACGCGAAGGGGCTCGCGACCTGCTGCCACGGCGAGGAGCCGCACGTCGTCGGGTGGCGCTTCATCCGCGAGCGCCGCGCCGTGAACCTCGACGCGAGCTGCGGCTGGGCGCGCGGCAAGGCCGACGTGCTCTACGTCGCGGACGCGTTCGCGGTGATGACTAAGGTGAACGCGCTCCTCGCCGCGAAGAAGTAGCGCGGCGAAGCATCCCACGACCCTGGGACGCGGCTCCGCGCCGTACGGCGTAGTCGCACCCCCCGATCTTGACCCTGGGCCCGCGCCCTGCGACGGTTCTCCCGATGTCGCCGCGGCGCCTCGCCCTCCTCGCGCTCGCCTGCACCGCGCTCGCTCCGGGCGCGGCGCGCGCCGGGATTCCCGTGGGGATCTACCCGTTCCGCGTGCCGGGGCTCTCCCCGGCGCAGCGCGCGGACCTCCACGGCATCCTCGAGGCGGGCCTCGCTTCCGCCTCGCGCCGAGGCATCCTGCAGCCCCGCTCGCCGCTCTTGCTCCCCGCGACCTGCGGGGATGCGCCGTCCGCGGACTGCCTCGGGACCGCCGCGAAGGAGGGGCTCGTCCTCGCCGGGCGCGGCGAGCTGAAGGGCGGCGTCGTCCTCGTCACCGTCGCGTTCCTCGACCGGAACGGCGCGCGGACGCGGGAGGTGCGGTTCGTCGTCGACCTCGTCATCCAGAACCTGCGGCCGGTCGGCGAGGCGATCGCCGAGCTCGAGATCGAGATCGAGCCCGACGGCACCGTGTCGGGCGGGGCGGGCCCGCCGCCCACCGCGCGCGATCCGTACGGCCGGAATCCGGTCGTCACGGACGCGGCGCCGGCCGTGCCCGCCGCGCCCGCGCCGCTCCCGCCGCGCGAGCCGCCGGCCCCGAAGGCTCCACCAGCGAAGGCCGCGGCGCGGATCGACGTCTCCTCTCCCGCCGCGCCGCCCGCGCTGTGGAAGCGCCAGGCGGGGCCGCTCTTCACGTTCGTCGGCGCGGCGCTCCTCGGCGGCGGCGCGGTGGTGGGCTACCTCGACAAGAAGCTCGCCGACGACCTCGCCGCGAAGCGCGCCGCGGGGACGCTCGGGCCGGCGGATCGCTCGTCCTTCGACCGGGTGGACCGGTACAACGTCCTCTCGACGGCCCTCTTCGCGGCGGGCGGCGTGTCCGTGGCAGCGGGGACCTGGCTCTGGATCTCGGCCCCGGCGAAGCCCGGCGGCGCGACCGTGGCCGGCGCGGCGGGACGCTTCTGATGACGCGCTCCCTCGCCCTCGCCGCCGCGCTCGCCGCCGCCTCCGCGGCGGGGTGCATCTACTCGCCCGAGGGACGCTGCGACTCGACCGCGGACTGCGGCGCCGGCGAGACCTGCGACGAGGGTGTCTGCGTGCGAGCGCCCTCCTACGGCGGCAACGGCTCGGGCGGCGGGACGGATCCCACCACCTTCACGCCGGTGCTCTGGTCGACGCTCCAGGCCGCGGCCGGGGCGACGTTCTCGGTCGACGCGGTGGGCGCCGACGCGGCGACCGGCGACCTCGTCGTCGCGGGTGCGCTCGAGGGCCCCTTCGACCCGTGGGCGCTCTCGACCGGCGGCTTCGTCGCGCGGCTCGACGGCGCCGGCGGCGCGCCGCGGTGGGAGATCCCCTTCCCGACCTTCTCGCACGGGCGGCTCCGGACGGCGATGACCGCGTCCGGCCACGTCCTCTTCGCCGGGACCGCGCTCGACACGACCGACGTCGGGACCGGGCCGCTCGTCCCGGGCGCCGGCGGCGCGCTGATCCTCGGGCGGCTCGACGCCGCGGGCGTGCCGATGTGGGCGAAGGCGGTGGACGGCACGGGCGCCGCGATCATCGCGCCCGCGTCGCTCGCGGCGCAGGGCGACGACCTCCTCGTCGCCGGGACGGGGGCCGCGAACTTCGGCTGCGGGAGCACCGGCGGCGCGACCTTCGTTGCCCTGCTCTCAGGGGCCGACGGCGGCTGCGTCTGGTCGCGCGGCCTCGCGACGAGCACGGTGACGAAGGCCGAGCCGCGCCCCGCGGGCGACGTCGCGCTCGGGGGGCTCTGCACGCCATCGGGCGCGTCGTTCGATCCGGGCGGCGGCGCGACCTGCACGAAGGGGCTGTTCGTCGCGGTGCTCTCCGGGACCGACGGCTCGACCTCGTGGGCGCGGAGCACCTCGGGGAGCGGGACGGTCACGGCGGTCCGCGACCTCTCCGTCGCGCCGAGCGGCGCGATCGCCATCGTCGGCGGCGCGAGGGGCGCGGTCTCGTTCGGCGGCGCGGTGACGGACTTCGGCGCGTCGGAGGGGTCCTTCCTGGCGACCTACGGCGCCGCGGGCGCGGCGGGCCTCCTCCTCCGGCCGGTGGAGGCGCCGACGGCGCCGCTCCGCGACGCGGCCTCGTTCGACCGCTGCGCCTACGACCGGAACGGGAAGCTCTGGCTCGCGGGGCGTTACTACGGCCAGCCCACGGTCGGCGGGGTGCGCTTCACGCCGTGCCGCGGCGCCTGCCTCGCCGCGTCGTGGCTCGGGCGCGTCGAGCCGAACGGGACGATCGGCTCGTTCCTGCCGATCCGGATCGCGGGCGTCGGAGGCGACGCCGCCTTCGCGGACGATCACGTCCTCTTCGCGACGACGGGGACGATCGCCCACGCGCTCCGGTTCACCGGCGCGTCGACCGCGCCGGCGTGGACCGGTCGGGCGGGGCTCGGGGTCCTCCGGATGGTGCCGTAGCGCCGCGCTACCCGGCGGTCGGGCGGCGCACGGCGGCGGCCGCGAGCGGCGAGCCGGACAGGATCGCGTCGACCTGCTCGAGCCAGCCTCGCCCCCCGCCCGTCACGTCGACGGCCTTCGGCTCGTAGCGGACGTCGGGCTCGATCGGGCGGTTCTCGATCCCGAAGGTCTCGAAGAACACGGGCGGGGGCACCTCCGGCCCGAGGCGGGCCGGCTCGGCGGCGGGCGCGTCGCTCGCGGTGACGACGAGCCCAGCGTGCGCGCGGCGCACGCCGAAGGCGGCGTTCGGGATCGCCACCGTGAGGAGTCGCGCCGAGTCCGTCCACTTCGCCGGGATCCCCGGCGTCTCCTGCTGGCTCCCGCCGGCGCCCTCGGTCGGGCCGCCGACGAGGACGGCGCGGCCGGAGGCCTTGAGCAGCGCGGCGAGCCGATCGCACGCGCTCATGCACGCGGGCGAGGTGAGCGCGACCACGCGGCCGGGGAAGCCGGCACCGGCGGCCCCGCCCGCGCCGGAGACGAACCCCGGCGTCAGCGCGCGCCCGTCGCGGCGCGCGGCGCCGATCGCGTCGAGGATGTGGCGCGGCGCGAGGGAGTCCTCGGCGGGGGGACCCGAGCCCGAGCGCTCGCGGTAGATCGCCTCGTTCCGCTCGGTCGCGCGGAGCAGGAGCGCCGCCGGCGCGTCCGTCGCGCCCTCGGGCGCGAGCGCCTCGGCGACCGCGGTCGACAGGTCGAGGTAGCCGCCCTCGTTCCGGCGAAGATCCAGGACGAAGTCGCGGCGCTTCTCGGCGCAGCCGCGGATGAACGCCTCGACGACGGCGGCGAAGGGACGCTTCCCCTCCGGGCCGGTCAGCCCCTCGGTGTGGAAGGTGAGGATCTGGAGGTAGCAGAAGGGCTGGCTCACGCCGGCCTCGACGGCGCCGAGCCGGACCGCGATCCGCCCGCCGTCGTCCGCGTACTCGCGGAGCCCCGCCGCGGCGGCGGCCGGGACGACGGGGGCCCACGCCGGCGCGCCCTCGACCGCCGCACCGCGGCGGGGCCGGGCGGCGTCCTCGAACCAGGTGAGCCGGTCGGTGCTCGTGAGCCGGACGCGCCGCGCCCAGCCCGCCGCGACGGGGTGGCGGTCCGCGCCGGGGGAGACCCACCAGGGAAGCTCGACGGTCCGTCGCTCGCCGGAGGAGAGCGCCACGGTGAGCGCCGCCGTGCGCC
>JAHWYA010000127.1 GCA_020028115.1 Anaeromyxobacter sp. | reverse complement strand
GCGGCCCCGACTGCCGCCCGGTCCGGGAGCTGCTCGGCCTGGGCGCCCGGCTCTACCGCCTCGGCGCGGGGTGAGGGCGTCCTGTACGTGTTCCTCGCCTCCGACGAGGCCCGGTACGTCTCCGGCGAGATCGTCGGGGTGACGGGCGGCTCGCCGCTCGCGTGACCGCCCGCAGCACGCGGGGGGTCCGGGTTGCCTGGGGGAGGCGCGCCCGCACCTTCCAGGCGTGGACCCGCGCCCGGATGGCCGCCTCCCCGCCCTCGCGGGCCTCCGGTTCCTGGCCGCGTTCGGGATCCTCCTGTTTCACTACGGCGAGCCGCTCGCCGAGGGGGCGCCCCGCTGGGTCGAGACGATCCGCACCGGCGGGCACGTCTGGGTCGGGCTGTTCTACGTCCTCTCGGGGTTCGTCCTCGCCCGGGCGCACCCCACCCCGCTCTCCCAGGCGGAGCGCCGGAGCTTCTGGGCGGCGCGCCTCGCGCGGCTCTACCCCGCCTACCTCCTCGCGTTCGTGCTCGCCGCGCCCGTCGCGCTCGAGCGATGGGCGGCGGGCGGGCCGCTCGCCACCGCCAAGGCGGCCGCGGTCGCGCTCGCGGCGCTCCTCCTCGTGCAGGCGTGGTTCCCGCCCATCGCCCGGCTCTGGAACGCGCCCGGCTGGTCGACGTCGGTCGTGCTCGCGTTCTACGCCGCGTTCCCGTTCGCGGCGGCGCGGCTCGGCCGCCTCTCCCGGCGCGGGCTCTGGCTCGCCCTCGCGTCCTCGTGGGCGCTCGCGCTCGCGCCGCCGCTCCTCTGGCTCGCGCTCCGCCCGGACGGCGCCGTGGCGGACCTCCGCTGGAACGAGCCGGCCTGGCTGCTCGCCGTGAAGTTCCACCCGCTCGCCCGGGCCGGAGAGTTCCTCGCGGGCGTCTCGCTCGGGCTGCTCCACGCCCGCGGCGTCGCGCTCCGGCGGGGCGCCGCGGCCGTCGCCCCGCTCGCGCTCGGCGCGGTCCTCGCCGTGCTCGCCTGGGACCCGGCGCCGTACGTGCTGCTCCACAACGGGCTCCTCCTCCCGCTGTTCGCGGTCGCGATCCTCGCGCTCGCCTCGGGGTCCGGGCCGCTCGCGCGGCTGCTCGGGTCGGCGCCGGCGCGGACGCTCGGCGACGCGTCGTTCGCGCTGTACGCGCTGCAGGAGCCGCTGTGGGCGTGGACGCGCCGCCTCGCGGGGGGGCGGGGCCCCGACGACTCGCCCGCGTTCGTGGTCTTCTACGCCGCCGTCGCGATCGCCGTCTCGCTCGCGGTCGCGCGCGCGCTCGAGCGTCCGGCCCGGCGCGCGCTCCGGGCGCTCATGGAGCCGCGCGCTCCGGGCGCTCCGGCCGATCCTTCGCCGGTCCGGGGAGCGCGACCACTGCGCCCGTGAACCCGAAGAACGCGGCGGCGGTCCAGACGTTCGAGGTGATGAGGCAGGTGCCCGTGTGGCACCCCACGAAGTGCGCGTAGGCGGCGCCGCCCGCGGCACCCGCCGCGGCCCCGAGGACGGTCCGCCAGTGGCGGGAGAGGAGCGCGGTCACCGGCGGTGCTCCTTCACGTACCGCTGCGCGGCGAGGGCGGCGATGGTGCCGTCCGCCACGGCCGTCGTGATCTGCCGGAAGCGCTTCACGCGGATGTCGCCGGCGACGAAGAGGCCCGGGACGCGGGTCTCCATCGCGTCGGAGGTCTCGACGTAGCCGCCGGGCGCGAGCGGGACGAGCCCCTCGAGGAGCTCCGTCCGCGGCTTCATCCCGACGAACACGAACACCCCGTCGGTCGGCAGGACCTTGCGCTCCTTCGTCTTGAGATCCTCGACCTCGAGCCGCTCGAGCGCCAGCTCGCCCTGGAAGGCCCGCGGCTCGTGCGAGAGCAAGGTCCGGATCTTCGGGTTCGCGAGCGCCTCCTGCACGGAGGCGGGCTCCGCCTGGAACTCGTCGAACTGGTGGACGACCGTGACCGTCCGCGCGAACTGCGTGAGGAACAGCGTCTCCTCGACGGCGGAGTTCCCGCCGCCGACGACGTGGATGTCCTTTCCGTCGAAGTACGCGCCGTCGCAGGTCGCGCAGTACGAGATCCCGCGCCCGCGGAACCGCGACTCGCCGGGGACCCCGAGCTCGCGCGGCTTCGCGCCGGTCGCGACCACGACCGCCGGGGCCACGACCTCCTCCTCCTCGTCGAGCACGAGCCGCTTCTCCGGCCCGGCGAGGTCGTGGGAGGTGATCTCGACCGCCTTCGCGAGGCGCGCGCCGAAGCGCTGCGCCTGGGCGGCGAACGCGCCCGCGAGGTCCTTCCCGGAGACGTCCTCGGGGAAGCCGGGGTAGTTCGACACCTTGTGCGTCGTCTTCACCTGGCCCCCGGGGACGCTCTCGTCGACGACGAGGGTCCTCAGCCGGGCGCGCGCCGCGTAGATCGCGGCGGCGAGCCCCGCGGGGCCTGCGCCGATCACGATGACGTCGTACGAGGTCTTCACGTTTCCTCCCGAGGGTGTGAGTCGCCCGGCGCGCCGGGGGTTCAGCCGGCGATCGCCTCGACCTGGGCCTTGAGCGCGCTCTTCTTGATCTCCTCGCCGGTCATCCGCTCGCCCACCTCCTCGCCGTTGCGGTAGAAGACGAGCGTCGGGCTGCCGGTGACGCCGAGCCGCGTCGCGAGCTCGCGGTTGCCCTGCCGGAAGATCTTGAGGAACCGGGCCCGCCCCGCGAACGCCTCCGCCACCGCGTCGTACTTCGGGGCGAGCGCCTCGCACGGCGGGCACTCGGTCGAGTAGAAGTCGAGGATCACCGCGCCCTTCGCGGCGAGCACCTCCCGCTCGTAGTCCTGCTGCCCGATCTCCTGCACGTGATCGCTCATGTCCGTCTCCTTCGAGGAAGAGGACGGGCCCGGCGGGACGCTCCCGCGCGGGCCCGCCCGTGCACCGTCCAGAATCGCTAGTCGTGGCAGCCCGTGACCAGGCGGGACGACTTCGCGCAGCACTGTGCCGCGGACTCGGCGCAGCACGCCTTCTTCGGCT
The DNA here is from genome assembly GCA_020028115.1 of Anaeromyxobacter sp. Lineage (GTDB taxonomy): Bacteria > Myxococcota > Myxococcia > Myxococcales > Anaeromyxobacteraceae > Anaeromyxobacter. The sequence goes on along the minus strand of JAHWYA010000127.1, from coordinate 2,963 downwards.
TCGTCAGCATCTTCATGCTTTCTCTCCCGGCGTGGGGCCGTCACGCCCATGGATGGCCCGCTTCGTTGCCCACAGCGTGAGCGAGAGCACCCTCACGCCGCCCTTGTCGTACGGCTCGGTCCGGTGCAGCACCCGCAGCTCGCCGAGGCCCGCGCGGCGGACGGCGGCGAGGTACTCGGTCTCCGGGATGGCGCCGCCGTAGCACGCGGCCCAGGCGCCCGGGTCGCTCCGGACGGACTCCGGGAGCTCGCGCTCGGCGACGACGTCCGACACGACGAAGCGGCCGCCCGGGCGGAGCACGCGATGGACCTCGCGGAACACCGCCTCCTTGTCGGGGGCGTGGTTGATGGCGCAGTTCGAGACCACGGCGTCGGCGGCGCCCGACTCGAGGGCGAGCGGCGCGAGCGGGGAGCGCACGAGCCGGACGTTCGTCGCGAGCGCGGTCCGGCGCGCCGCCTCGGCGAGCATCTCCTCCGAGAGGTCGACGCCGATCGCGAGCCCTCCCGGCCCGACCCGCTCCGCCGCGCGGAGGACGTCTCGGCCGCGACCGCAGCCGAGATCGACGACCGTCTCCCCCGGAGCGGGCGCGGCGTGATCGAGGGCGGCCCCGCACGAGAGCGACCCGCACGCCGAGGCGAGCGCCGCGTAGCGCGCCGCGACGGCGGATTCGATCACGGCTGGGCTGGGGATCTCGTCGCTCACGGGCTCTCCCGGGTCTCGCGGGTGGGAGCCCGCGAGGCCTGGGAGGATTCGTCCGGGCGCGAGCCCCCCGTGGAGCCTAGACCGCCTTGACGACCTTCGCCTCCGCCGCCTCGACCGGCTTCACGGCCTTCGGCGCGGGCGGGTCGAGCTTCTTCGCGAGCTCGGCGAGCGACTTCGCGAGGGTCTGGACCGGCGTCCGCGTCCCGATCGCGATGCGGGAGACCGCCTCGCCGGGAAGCTGCTGCGCCCGCTTCGCGGCCTCGCTGCGCAGGCTCTCCGCGCGCGAGCGGAGCTCGTCGAGGTGCCGGCGCAGGCCGGGCACGGTCCAGTCGTCCTTCGCCACCTTCGCGAGCGCGCCGTCGAGCTCCAGCAGCTTCGCGTTGCCGCTCGAGAGCACGCGCCGGATCCTGCCCTTCGCCTCGGTTTCCAGTGCGCCGAACCGCTCCTGCAAGGTCATGGTGAGTCCTCCGTGAAGCAACCGTATACCGATCGCGACGCAACGCGGCGCGACCGGTCGGGGCGAACCAATCCGGGTGTACCGGCGCGGAGTTGCGGTCACCCGCGGTGTCAGACCGGGGTGCGAGGCTTCCGTTCGTGCGGCGCTTCGTCACGCTCGATCTCGAGACCGTCGCCGACGAGGCGCTCGTCTCCGCCGTCGACGGCGAGCCGACACGTCCGTACCCGGAGCAGCTCAGGCGGGTGCTCGCGGAGCGGCGCGCGCGGACCGGCGGCCGCAGCGACTTTCTGCCGCTCCCCTACCACCGGCCGGTCGCGGCGTGCACCCTCGAGGCCGTCGAGGAGGCGGGCGTCGTGCACCTCGTCGACGCCGGCTCCTGGACAGACCGCCGCGGCGACGAGCCCGGGTTCCTCGCCGCGATGTGGGACCGGCTCTCCGGCGCGTCGCTCGTGACGTTCCACGGGAAGGGGTTCGACCTGCCCGTGCTGGAGCTGCGCTCCCTGAAGCACGGGGTGAGCGTCCCGGCCTGGTCGCCGGGCCGGCGAGGCGGGGGCGTCGCCGAGCACCTCGACGTGAAGGACCTCCTCACCGGCGGTGGCGCATCCGTCGCCGCCCCCCTCGACCTGTACGCGAAGCTCGTCGGGCTCCCGGGCAAGGAGGACGTCGCCGGCGAGGACGTGCAGTCGCTCTACTCCGCCGGCGCCCACGACCGGATCGCGGCGTATTGCATGACGGACGTCGTGCAGACCTGGCTCCTGTACCTCCGGTGGCGACTCGTGGAGGGCTCGCTCACCGCCGACGGCTACGAGGACTCGATCGCGTCCGCGCGGGACGCGCTGCCGGCGCTGTTCGCGCGCAGGCTGCCGGGCGAGGAGCGGGCCGTGCTCGACGGCTTCCTCGCGCGCTGCCGCGCGTTCCTCGGCGGGCGCCGGGCGAACGGCGCGAACGGCGAGGCGCTGCGCGCGGTGTAGGTCCTCCGGGCGGGAGGCGCGCCGCGCGCGGTTCGCGGTACCCTCTCGCCCCGATGCCGCTCATCGACCCCGCCGACGTACCGGAGGAGGTCCCGGTCCTCGGACTGCACGGCGCGGTCCTCTTTCCCGCCGGGTCGCTCCCGCTCGCGCTCCTCAGCGACGAGGCGGTGGCGGCGGTCCAGGCTGCGGAGGCGGCCGGCGGGCTCGTCGCGGTGGCCCTCCGCCGCGCCCAGCCCCGCGACGACCAGCCCTACCACCGCGTCGCGACGCTCGCCGTCGTCCGCGACCTCCTCGGGAGGTCGCAGGTCCGCTGCCGCGTGCAGGGGCTCGCCCGCATCGAGCTGTCCGGGGTCCGTGGCGCCCCGACGCACCGCTGTGCACGGCTCCGCCTCCTCGAAGATGCGGCCGCGGACGCGCCGGCCTCCGCCGCCCCGTCGCGCGACCGCCGCCTGCGCGACCGGCTCCTCGCCGACGGCCCCGACGCGTTCCCGGAGCTCTCGCTCCCCGCCGTCCGCGCCCTGGTGCGCATCCCGGACCGTTCGCAGCTCGCGGACCTCGTCCTCGCAAACCTCCCGATCCCGGCCGAGGAGAAGCACCGCGGGCTCGCCGAGCGGAACGTCGAGAACCGGCTCGCGCTCGCGTCCTCGCTCCTCGACCGCGCGCTCGCGGATCTCGCCGCGCGGCGCGGCGTCGCCGACGACGTCGTGCGCGTCGTCCGGCTCGTCGCGTGGCGCGGGTGGCGGGTGGGCGCCCTCACCTAGGGCGCGTTGCGCGCGCTTCAGCCGGGGCGGAACGCGGGGCCGTCGGCGGCGGTCGACACGACCGGCGCCTGC
>JAHWYA010000591.1 GCA_020028115.1 Anaeromyxobacter sp. | reverse complement strand
CCGCGCCGAGCAGGCGGAGATCCGGATCGCGAAGCAGTTCGGCCTCGGGTACCTGCCGCTCGTCGTCCTCGAGGAGCAGCGGCTCGTCGAGAAGCGCGCCGCCGCCGCCGGGCTCGGCGACGTGAGGGTGACGTGGGTCACCCTGTCCGGCGGCCCGGCCGCCTCGGACGCGCTCCTCTCGAAGAGCGTGGACTACATCGCCACCGGGGTCGCTCCGCTCGTGCTCCTGTGGTCCCGCACCGGCGGCGCGGTGAAGGGGGTGAGCGCCCTCGACGCGGTGCCCGTCTACGTGAACACGACGAACCCGGCGGTGAGGTCGATCCGCGACTTCGGGGAGAAGGACCGCATCGCCGTGCCCGCGCTGAAGGTCTCGATCCAGGCCGTCGTCCTCCAGCTCGCTGCCGCGAAGGCCTACGGGGACGCCGCGTACGGCCGCCTCGACCCGCTGACGGTCGCGCTCAAGCACCCCGACGCGGCCGTCGCGCTCCTCTCGGGCAGCGGCGCCATCAGCGCGCACGCGGCGAGCCCGCCGTACGTCGCGCAGGAGCTCGCGGATCCGCGGGTCCGGACGGTGCTGAACTCCTTCGAGCTGCTCGGCGGCCCGCACACGTTCAACGTCCTCAGCTCGACGCAGGCCTTCGCCGACGCGAACCCCCGCACCTTCGCGGTGGTGTACGCGGCGCTCGGCGAGGCGATCGAGTGGATCCGCGCGAACCGGCGCGCGGCGGCCGAGCTGTACGTGAAGGCCGCCAGATCGAGGGAGCCGGTCGAGTCCATCCTCGCGCAGCTCGAGGACCCGGCGGTCTCGTTCACGACGACGCCCCAGCGCATCGGGGTCTTCACCGACTTCCTCGCGAAGATCGGCACCATCCCCGCGCGGCCGGCGAGCTGGAAGGACCTCTTCTTCGCGCCGGTGCACGCCCAGCCCGGGAGCTGACCGGTGTCACCGGCCGAGCCCGCCGTCCCGGTCGCCGCGGAGGCGCCCGCCGCCCCCGAGCCGCCGCTCCTGCACGTCCAGTGGGTGACGCTCCGGCACCGCAGCGGCGGACGGACCGTGACCGCGGTGGAGGAGGTCGAGCTCCGGGTCGCCCGCGGCGAGCGGCTCGCGATCGTGGGTCCGTCCGGCTGCGGGAAGTCGAGCCTGCTCGGGGCGATCGCGGGCTTCCTCGCGCCGGCGTCCGGGCGCATCGCGATCGCGGGGCGTCCGGTCTCGGGCCCCGGACCGGACCGCGCGATCGTCTTCCAGGAGCTCGACCAGCTCCTCCCGTGGAAGACCGTCCGCGAGAACGTCGCGTTCGCGCTCCGCACCGCGCGGGGGCTCGGCCGGCGCGAGGCGGACGCCGCCGCCGAGGCGGCCCTCGCGCGGGTCCGGCTCCTCGATCGCGCGGATGCGTACCCCCACACGCTCTCCGGCGGCATGAAGCAGCGGGTCGCGATCGCGCGCTGCCTCGCGCTCCGCCCCGCCCTCGTCCTCATGGACGAGCCGTTCGCGTCGCTCGACGCGCTCTCGCGCCGGAGGATGCAGGACGAGCTGCTCGCCCTCTGGGACGGGGCGAGCCCCACGCTCGTGTTCGTGACCCACGCCATCGAGGAGGCGGTCCGGATCGGGACGCGCATCGTCCTCCTCTCCCCGCACCCGGGCCGCATCCGGGCGGACCTCCCGGTGGGTCGCGCGGGGCGCTGCGAGGGCCCGGAGGCCGCGGCCCTGTCGCGCCGGGTCCACGAGCTGCTCCACGCGGACGGAGGCGACTGGTGCATCTGATCCCGAGAGATCTCGACGCGCGGGCCCGCTGGTCGGGCCGGCTCAGGCAGGCCGCCGTCCTCGCGGTCATCGCGTGCGCGTGGGAGGGCTACGCGCGGTGGCTCGCGAACCCGCTCGTCGTCCCGCCCGCCTCGGCGGTCGTGCGCGCGCTCGCCTCCGGGATCGCCTCCGGGGAGATCCCGGCGAGGATCGGCGCCTCGCTCGAGGTGCTCGTCGCCGGGTTCGCGCTCGGCGCCGCGCTCGCGGCGCTCCTCGCGACGCTCGCGTCCGCGACGCGCCTCGGCGCGCTTCCGGCGGCGTTCCCCCAGGTCTTGTCCGGCCTGCGGGTCGGCTGGGCGTTCGCGTGGCGCACGCTCATCGCGGCGGAGCTCGTCTTCGGCGTCAGCTCCGGGTCCGGCGGGCTCGGGTGGTTCATCTACGAGAAGAAGAACCAGCTCGAGATGCCGGAGGTGTTCGCGGGGCTGCTCGCGGTCGTCCTCATCGGCCTCGTGGTGGAGCGCGGGGTGTTCGCGCCCATCGAGGCCCGCACGGTCCGGCGCTGGGGGATGGGGGCCGCATGACGGTGCTCGTGAAGCCACGGCTGCGCGGCGCAGGCGCAGGCGCGCGCGGAGCTGAGGCGAACGCTCAGAAGACGAGCCGCCCGCTCCGGTCGAGCCGGAAGTGCGGGTTGTAAGCGACCTCCCACGGGTAGCCGTCGGGATCCGCGAAGTAGCCGGAGTAGCCGCCCCAATCCTTTTCCGTCGCCGCGCGCAGCAGGGTGGCCCCGGCCGCGCAGGCGGCCGCGATGGTCCGGTCCACCTCGTCGCGCGACGAGACGTTCTGGGCGAGCGTCACGCCACCGAAGGCGGGACGGGCGCGCGGCACTCCGGCGTCCTCGGCGAGGAGATCGTACGGGTGGAGCGCGAGCGCCACGCCGCCGATCTCGAAGAGGACGAAGTCGCCCATCTCCACCGCCGGCTTCCAGCAGAGTCCGTCGCGGTAGAAGCGGATCGCGCGGTCGAGGTCGCGGACGCCCAGCGTGACGATGTTGAGGCGAGGGTTCACGGCGTCGATCTAGCACGCCACCGCCGCCGCCGGTCCCCTAGACTGCCTGGCGGGGAGGTCGCGGTGTTCGCCACCAGCTCGTGCCCCCGAAGGAGCGCCACGATGGCGGCGCTGGGTCTCTGCCAACGGAGGTATGCTCGTCCCGAGCGCCGGCTTCGCGCCGCGCACGGGGAGGTCCGACATGACGATCGAAGGCGGCGTCCGGCTGGTGGCAGGGAGCGTGGTCCTGCTCAGCGTCGCGCTGGCGCACCCGAAGTGCCCGCTCTACGTCTCGGAGAACCTACTGTTCGTGACGGCCTTCGTCGGCGTCATGCTCGTTCAGAGCGTGTTCACCGGCTTCTGCCCGGCGGCGATCGTGCTCCGCAAGCTCGGCCTGCGCAGCGCCAGCGGGCCTGGGGCCCCGTCCCCGTCGCCCTGATCACGCCCGGAGCGCCGCATGCCAGTCGAGTGGAACGAGAGCCTCGCGATCGGCGTCGGGGTCGTCGACCGGCAGCACCGCGAGCTGTTCGCGCGCGCCGCGGAGTTCGAGGCGGCGCTCGAGCGCTCCGACGCGCTCGCGATCGCGTCGACGTTCGACTTCCTCCGGAGCTACGCCGTCATCCACTTCGCGGAGGAGGAGCGGCTGATGCGCGAGGCGGCGTTCCCGGGCTTCGAGGAGCACCTCGCCCAGCACCGGGACTTCACGACCCGGCTCGACGCGCTCGTGCGCGAGCACCGCGAGAAGGGGCCGGGCGCGTTCCTGGGGCTCCGGGCGCGGAACTGGATCGTCGTGTGGCTGCTCGACCACATCGGCGTCGTCGATCAGGACGTCGGGCGCCACCTCCGCGCCCACGTGGCGGCGCGCGGCGCGACGGGCCCGCGCCCGTAGCCGCTACCACGGCTCGGCACGATCGAGCTCGACCGCCGTGAACGGCGCGAGCACCCCCCGGCCGCCCTCGTCCCGGAACCGCTCGGCGGTGAACCGGGCCAGCAGCCCGTCCTCGGAGAAGTGGAACGTCGCGGTCACCTCGCGCCCGCCGATGCGGAGGGTCGCGCGCGCGCTCGACGCGTCGACCGCGGTCCAGGTCACGTAGCGTCCGTCGCGCAGCAGCGTGGGCAGCCACGCCGCCTCGCCGAGCAACCGGAGCAGCGCGCCCACCGCCGTGAGCGCAGCGAACAC
>JAHWYA010000126.1 GCA_020028115.1 Anaeromyxobacter sp. | reverse complement strand
CGAAGGGCCGGGGACCGGACCGATGACCGCGCGCTCGGCGACCGGCGCCACCTGCGCGGCACCGCGGCGCGCGGAGGCAGGACCCGGACGGGAGCCGAGCGTGCAGAAGACCAGCGCGGCAAAGACGAGTCTCGCGACCATGCCCCTTTCCATTTCAAGTCGCGCGCCAGAACGAGACCTCAGGGGCAACGGTGACTTACGGGCCGAGTGGCCCCCCGGACACACCCCCGGCCCGTGCGGGAGGCTCACACCAGGTGAGCGCACGGCCGGCCGGATGAGTCTGGCCCGTGGCGAGCGTCCCCCCGGTGTGATGTGTGACAAGGCGTGCCGAAGGTGCTCTCCTTCGCGCCGTGGCGCGCGAAGTGGCCAGGGTCTGCCGGCACGTCGTGGACGGCGCGCCGATCCTCTTCGCGGCGCGCGACGAGGCGGAGCCGGACGGGTGCGAGTGGGAGTTCGGCTGCGGCGCCGACTCGGACCTCGACCTCGACCGCCGCACCGTGCCGCTCGAGGAGATCGTCCGGCGCGATCCGAGCGCGGTCGAGATCGTCCTCCACCCCCGCGGCACCCTGCTCGAGCGCCCCGCGGACGAGGCGCGCTGGCACACGGAGGAGGGGCCCGTCCTCTTCCCGCACCGCCCGTCCCGCCGCTGGCCGCGCTTCGACCCGCAGTATCCGCCCCGCCGCGGCGAGCCGCTCGACGCGAGCGACCTGCGGCTCCTCGCCGACGTCGCGCAGGCGGGGTTCCACGTCGTCTCCGGCGCCTCGAACGGCGGGTCCTCCGCCTTCGCCTTCTCGGTCGGCCTCTTCCGGACGTTCGACCATCCCGAGGTCTCCCTGTTCGGTCTCTCCGCGGACGTCCTCGAGGGCGCGATCCGGCGGCTCGGCGAGCGGGTCCGCAGCGGCGCGCGCTTCGACGAGGAGGTCGTCGAGGAGCGGATCCTCGAGGGGCGCGCCGTCACCTTCCGCCGCATCGTGCCGCGCCACTACCCGGCACACCTCGGCCACGCCGTCTGGTACCACGGCGGCGCGCGGTTCCCGGCGCTCCAGGCGATCTGGTCGGACGGCGGCTACTTCCCGTGGGATCGCTGGTTCCCGTCCGAGCTGCGCGAGGCGCAGCCGGTGCTCTTCGAGCCCGAGCTCGCGTGACGGCGAGCGGGGGGCCCGGGGGGGGGCGCGAGCCGAGCGAAGGCGAGGCGAGCGCAGGGGCAGCCGGATGAGGCTGCCCCGGAGCGAGCGGGGGGTCCGGGGGGCGCGAGCCGAGCGAAGGCGAGGCGAGTGCCCCCCCGCTCTAACGTTGAGTCTTCGGCGGCGCCTGCTCGTAGAAGCGCATCGGCGACGAGCGCGGCGCGATCGCGACGGGCTCCTCCTCCTCGCGCCGCGAGAGCGCCGCGATCAGCCAGTCGCGGTTCATCCGCGCGATCACCTCGAGCTGGATGCCGGCGGGGCAGACCCGGGAGCACGCGCCGATGGTCGTGCAGTGGCCGAAGCCCTCCGCGCGCGCCTGCTCCGTCATCGACACGACGCGCCGGCGCCGCTCCGCCTGGCCCTGCGGCAGGACCCCGAGGTGCGTCACCTTCGACCCGGTGAAGAGCGCGGCCGAGGCGTTCGGGCACGCGGCGACGCACGCGCCGCAGCCGATGCAGGCGGCCGCCTCCATCGCGCGATCGGCGGCCTCCTTCGGCACGGGGATGGCGTTGGCCTCCGGCGCGCTGCCCGTCCGCACGGTGACGTACCCGCCGGACGCGATGATCCGGTCGAGCGCCCCCCGGTCGACGCACAGGTCGCGCAGCACCGGGAACGCCGCCGCGCGCCACGGCTCGAGCCGGAGCATGTCGCCGTCCGCGAAGTGCCGCATGTGCGTCTGGCAGATGGTCGCGTTCCGGAGCGGCCCGTGCGGCTGGCCGTTCACGAGGAAGCCGCACATCCCGCAGATCCCCTCGCGGCAGTCCGAGTCGAAGGCGACGGGCGGATCCCCCGCCTCGACGAGCCGCCGGTTGAGCACGTCGAGCATCTCGAGGAACGACATGTGCTCGGTCACGTCCGGCACGTCGTACCGGACGAAGCCGCCCTCGTCCGCCGCGCTCCGCTGCCGCCAGATCTCGAGGAAGATCCGCACCCGTCGCCTCACTTGTAGCTGCGCTGCTGGAGCGGCACGTGCTCGAACCGGAGCGGCTCCTTGTGCAGCACGGGCTCCTCGCCCGGCCCGCGCCACTCCCACGCCGAGACGTGCGCGTACTCGGCGTCGTTCCGGGCCGCCTCGCCCTCCGGCGTCTGGTGCTCGACGCGGAAGTGGCCGCCGGCGGACTCGTTCCGCTGAAGCGCGTCCCAGCACATGAGCCGCGCGAGCTCGAAGTAGTCCGCGACGCGCCCCGCCCTCTCGAGCTCCTGGTTCAGCTCCTCGCCCGTGCCGGTGACCCGCAGGTCGCGCCAGAACGCCTCCTCGATCCGCGGGATCCGCTCGAGCGCGCGGGTGAGGCTCTCCCGCGACCGCGCCATCCCGCAGTCCTCCCAGAGCAGCTCGCCGAGCTCGCGGTGGAAGTCGTCCACCGGCTTCCTCCCGCCCACCCCGAGGAGCCGGCGCGTCCGCTCCGCGACGTCGCGCTCGGCGTCCCGGAAGGCGGCGTGCCCCTCGTCGAGCTTCGCGATCCCGCCGTGGGCGAGGTAGTCGCCGACCGTGTACGGGACGATGAAGTAGCCGTCCGCGAGCCCCTGCATGAGCGCGGAGGCGCCGAGCCGGTTCGCGCCGTGGTCCGAGAAGTTCGCCTCGCCGGCGACGAAGAGGCCGGGGATGGTGGACATGAGGTCGTAGTCCACCCACAGGCCGCCCATCGTGTAGTGGACCGCCGGGTAGATCCGCATCGGCGCGACGTGCGGGTCGTCCCCGGTGATCCGCTCGTACATCTCGAACAGGTTCCCGTAGCGCTCGTCGAGCACCCGGCGCCCGAGCCGCGCGAACGCGTCGCGGAAGTCGAGGTAGACGCCGAGGCCGCCCGGGCCGACGCCGCGCCCCTCGTCGCAGACCGTCTTCGCCGCGCGGGAGGAGATGTCGCGCGGGGCGAGGTTGCCGTAGGTCGGGTACATCCGCTCGAGGTAGTAGTCGCGGTCGGAGTCGGGGATCTCCTCCGGGCGCCGCGCGTCCCCCGGCCGCTTCGGCACCCAGACCCGCCCGTCGTTCCGGAGCGACTCGCTCATCAGCGTGAGCTTCGACTGGTAGGCGCCCGCGCGCGGGATGCAGGTCGGGTGGATCTGCGTGTAGCAGGGGTTCGCGAAGAGGGCGCCCTTGCGGTGCGCCCGCCAGATCGCGGTCGCGTTCGAGTTCTTCGCGTTCGTCGAGAGGAAGAAGACGTTGCCGTACCCGCCGGTGGCGAGCACGACCGCGTGGGCGGCGAACGAGCCGACCCGGCCGGTGACGAGGTCGCGCACGACGATCCCGCGGGCGCGCCCGTCGACGACGACGAGCTCCAGCATCTCGGCGCGCGGGTACTGCGTCACCGTCCCGGCGGCCGTCTGCCGCGCGAGGGCCTGGTACGCGCCGAGGAGGAGCTGCTGTCCGGTCTGGCCGCGCGCGTAGAAGGTCCGCGAGACGAGCGCGCCGCCGAAGGAGCGGTTCGCGAGCATGCCGCCGTACTCGCGCGCGAAGGGGACGCCCTGCGCCGCGCACTGGTCGATGATGTTCAGCGACAGCTCGGCGAGGCGGTAGACGTTCGCCTCCCGCGAGCGGAAGTCCCCGCCCTTCACGGTGTCGTAGAAGAGCCGCTCCACCGAGTCGCCGTCGTTCTGGTAGTTCTTCGCGGCGTTGATCCCGCCCTGGGCGGCGATCGAGTGCGCGCGGCGCGGCGAGTCCTGGATGCAGAAGGAGAGGACCTCGTAGCCGAGCTCGCCGAGGGAGGCCGCGGCGGCGCCGCCCGCGAGCCCCGTCCCCACCACGATGATCCGGTACCGCCGCTTGTTCGCGGGGTTCACGAGCTTCATCTCGAAGCGGCGGCGCTTCCACTTCTGATCGAGCGGGCCGTCCGGGATCCGCGCGTCCGGGGCGGGTGCGGTCGGGCGGGCGGGGCTGAGCGCGTCGGGGTTCGTCGCCATCGGTCACCCGAGCACGCCGAACAGGACCGCGAGCGGCACCGCCGCGAAGCCCACGGTGAGCAGCGTCGCGAGCGCCGCCGCCGTCTTCTGGATGCCGGGCGTGAAGGCGCGGTTCGAGACCCCGAGCGACTGGAAGGTCGACCAGAGCCCGTGCCAGAGGTGGAACCCGAGCCCGATCACCGCCGCGACGTAGAACACGACCGCGGTGACCCGGCCGAACGAGACGACGACGTTGTGGAGGACCTCCCCCGGCCGGAAGTCGGGGTTGACGACCCCGAAGGTGATGTCGAGCAGGTGGTAGACCACGAAGCCGAGGACGAGGAGCCCGCTCCAGATCATCGTCCGCGACGCGGCCGTCGAGCCCTCCGCGTCGAAGTCGCGGTACGCGACGGGCCGCGCCTTCCGGCGCGCGACCCAGAGGTCGAGCCCGGCCGCGACGTGGACGGCGGCTGCGAGGAGGAGCACGCCGCGCGCCGTCCAGAGGAGCACCGGGAAGACGCGCAGCTGCTCGGCGTACCGGTCGAGCGCCGAGCCCTGGAACGCCTGCAGGTTCGCGAGCATGTGGACGAGGACGAAGACGAACAGCACGATCCCCGTCACGGCCATCAGCGCCTTGCGCCCGACGTGGCTCCGCCAGAGCGCCGCGAGCCGGGAAGCCCGGGGCGGCACGACTGCGAGCGTCTTCGTGGCGGCCGCCATGACCCGATCGCACGGTGCGTCCCGCCCCGGAGCGCATCAACCCCCGCCGCCTGCGTTTCGACGGGGCAGGGCGATCGCTTACAGTCCCGGCATGAGGCGCGTGTGCGTGTTCTGCGGTTCGAGCCCGGGCGCGAACCCGGCGTACGTGGAGGCGGCGCGGGCGACGGGGCGGGCGCTCGCCGCCCGGAGGCTCGCGGTCGTGTACGGAGGCGGGAGCGTCGGGCTGATGGGCGCGGTCGCGGACGCCGCCCTCGACGCCGGCGGCGAGGTCATCGGCGTCATCCCGCGGGCGCTCGAGCTGCGGGAGCTCGCGCACGCGCGGCTCACGACCCTCCACGTCGTCGGGTCGATGCACGAGCGGAAGGCGAAGATGGCCGAGCTGGCGCACGCGTTCGTCGCGCTCCCGGGCGGGATGGGGACGCTCGAGGAGCTCGCGGAGATCCTGACCTGGGCGCAGCTCGGGCTGCACGCGCGGCCGATCGGGCTGCTCGACGTCGCCCGCTACTACGGTCCGCTCGTCGAGTTCTTCGACCGCGCCGTCGCGGAGGGGTTCGTCCGGCCGGAGCACCGGCGCCTCCTGACGGTCGCCGCCGACCCGGAGACGCTCCTCGACCGCTTCGCCGCCTGGCAGCCGCCGCAGGTCGAGCGGTGGATCGACGACCGCTCGACCTAGAGGTCGTCGTTCCCCGAGAGGTCGGAGAGGGTAGGCGTCGAACGACGGGCGCACCGGCGAGGGCGTGGCGGCCCGGGCCCCCGCGTGGCGCGGCAGCGACAGTGGGCGCGGCGGGGGCGCCGCCGCGGCGCGCCCTCGACGGGCCCCGGGGAGCGCGGCCGAAAGGTAACTCGCGAGGAACACTCTGGGATTGCTCCGCCGTTCGCGGTCATGGGCCGGCGGCACGGTCCTCGCTAATCCCCGTCCTCGGGACACGACACGGAGGCTTCCATGCTCGCCATTCTCGCCGCGGTGATGCTCGCCGCTTCGCCGCAGCTCGACACGGTCTTCACGTCCGACGGGGGACGGATCCTCGGGACCGTCGTGGAGGAGTCGTCGCAGTCGGTCGCGGTCCAGCTCCCCGACGGCTCGTACCGCCGCATCGCGCGGCGCGACGTCACGAAGATCGAGTACGCGGACGGCTCGGTCTCGACCCGCCCCGCCGAGCCGCCCCCCAGCGCGGCCGCGCCCCCGCCGCCGGCCTACGCGCCGCCCCCGCCGCCCGGCTACACGCC
>JAHWYA010000125.1 GCA_020028115.1 Anaeromyxobacter sp. | reverse complement strand
GCTCGGCGTCTTCGTCGTCGCCTTCCGGCGGCTCGGGAGGTGGCCCGCGCCCGCCGACGTCGCGGCGGCGGCGCTACTCCTCCTGTGCGCGGCGCTCATCCTCTACTCGCTCTGGATCCTCGTCGTGTCCGCCGCCTTCTTCGTCGTGAAGGTGGACAACCTCTCCTACCTGTTCGTCTCGATCTTCGACGCCGCGCGCTGGCCCGCCGACGTCTTCCGCGGTCCGCTCCGCGCGGTGTTCACCTTCGTCGTACCCCTCGCGATCATGACGACGCTCCCCGCGCGCGCCCTCCTCGGGAAGGACTTCGGGGTCGGGAGCGCCGCGGGGGCGCTCGCCGGCGCGGTCGCGTTCTCCGCGTTCGCGCGGTTCGTGTGGCTCCGGTCCATCGGGCGGTACACTTCCGCCTCCTCCTGATGGCCGCCCACGACCCGTACTCCGCCCTCCGCTTCCGCGAGTACCGCGCCTTCCTCGTCGGGATGGCGGCGGTCTTCGTCGCGACGCAGATCCAGAGCGCGGTCCTCGGCTGGCAGGTCTACGAGCTGACCGGCGACCCGCTCTCGCTCGGGCTCGTCGGCCTCGCCGAGGCGGTGCCGTTCCTCGGCCTCACGCTCGTCGGCGGGTGGGCCGCCGACCGGGTGGACCGGCGGTGGCTGACGCTGTCGAGCCTCCTCGCGGTCGCCGCGAGCGGCGCGGCCCTCCTCGTCCTCTCCCTCGCCGGGCCGCGCTCGGCGTGGCCGCTGTACGCGGCGCAGGCGCTCGCCGGCGTGGGGCGCGCCTTCTTCCGCCCCGCCACCTCGGCCCTGTCCGCCGACCTCGTCCCGCGCGAGCACTACCTCAACGCCGCGACCTGGCGCTCGTCCATCTTCCACGCGACGATGGTCGTCGGCCCCGCGCTCGGCGGAGCCCTCCTCGCGGCCGGCGGCGCCGGGGTCGCGTACGGGACCGTGGTCGTCCTCTCGCTCGGCGGGCTCGTCTCGCTCTCGGCGGTGGCGCCACGCCCGCGCGCGCCGGTGGGCGAGCCCGGGCACCTGCTCGCCGACCTCGGCGACGGGGTCCGCTTCGTGTTCGGTCATCCGCTCCTCCTCGGCGCGATGAGCCTCGACCTGTTCGCGGTCCTGTTCGGCGGCGCGACGGCCCTGCTGCCGGTGTTCGCGCGCGACGTGCTCCACGCCGGCGAGGTCGGGTTCGGGTTCCTCCGCGCCGCCCCCGCGGTCGGGTCGGTGGCGATGTCGATCGCCCTCGCGCGCTCGGGGCCGTTCCGCCGGGCGGGCGCGGCGCTCCTCTGGTGCGTCGCGCTGTTCGGCGTCTCCTGGATCGCCTTCGCCCTCTCCCGGTCGTACGCGCTCTCCGCCCTCATCCTCGCGGTGGGCGGCGCGCTCGACTCGGTGTCCGTGGTGCTCCGGTCGACGCTCGTCCAGCTCGAGACGCCGCGCGAGAAGATGGGCCGGGTGGCGGCGGTGAACAGCTTCTTCATCGGCTCGTCGAACGAGCTCGGCGCCTTCGAGAGCGGCCTCGCCGCGCGCCTCCTCGGGACCGTCACGTCGGTCGTCTTCGGCGGCACGATGACGCTCGTCACGGTCGCGCTCGTGGCGTGGCGGGCGCCGGTCCTGCGGCGGCTCAGGAACATTCGGTGACGGGGGGACACTCGCCTCGCCTTCGCTCGGCTCGCGCCCCCCCGGACCCCCCCGCGCGCTCCGGGGCAGCCTCATCCGGCTGCCCCTGCGCTCGCCGTACGCTGAGGTACATTCCTCCCGATGCTGCGCCTCACGTTCCTCGGCACCTCGGCGGCCCAGCCGACGATCCAGCGGAACCTCACCGCCCTCGCGGTGCGGCGCGAGCGGGAGCTCTTCCTCGTCGACTGCGGGGAGGGGACGCAGCGGCAGATGATCCGCTTCGGCACCGGCTTCGACGTGGACGCGATCTTCTTCTCCCACTTCCACGCCGACCACTACCTCGGCGCGATCGGCTTCCTCCGCACGCTCTCGATGGCCGGACGGGAGGCGCCCCTCGACGTCTACGGCCCGCGCCCGGCGCGGCGGCTGCTCGACGTGATGCTCTTCACCGGGACCGAGAGGCTCGCGTTCGAGGTCCGGATCCACGAGGTGGCGCCCGGCGACGAGGTGCGGCGGGACGGCTGCCGGATGGTGGCCTTCGAGACCGACCACCGGACGCCCTCGGTGGGATGGGCGCTCGTCGAGGACGAGCGGCCCGGCCGCTTCCACCCGGAGCGCGCCGAGGCGCTCGGCGTCCCGAAGGGACCGCTCTGGGGCGCGCTCCAGCACGGCCGCGCGGTGACGACCGAGGCCGGCCGCGTCGTCCGGCCGGACGAGGTGGTGGAGGCGCCCCGCCGCGGGCGCCGCGTCGTCGTCACCGGCGACACGCGGCCGTGCCGGGGGACGGTGGACGCGGCGCGCGGGGCCGACCTCCTCGTCCACGACTCGACGTTCGGCGACGCGGAGCAGGACCGGGCCGCGGAGACGATGCACTCGACCGCGCGAGAGGCGGCGCGGATCGCGCGCGACGCCGGGGCCCTGCGGCTCGTGCTCACCCACCTCTCGACGCGCTACGACCGCGAGTTCGCGATCCTCGCCGAGCAGGCGCGCGCGGAGTTCGCGGGCCCGCTCGACGTCGCCGCCGACGGCATGGTGATCGAGCTGCCGCTGCCGTGAGGCGGCGGCGCGGGGTCTTGCTACAGCGACACGCCGGCGACGAGCCCGAGCGCGTTCGCGTCGTGGGACCTCCCGCCGCTCTTGGGCTCGAGCTTCTGCAGCAGGAATCGGGCGCCGATCGAGAACGAGCCCGAGGCGCCGCTGAACGGGAAGACCCAGTCCGCCTGCCCGACGAGGCCGAGCGAGCTCTTGAGGTCGAAGTCCACCCCCTCGAAGAACTCCGACCCGCGGACGCGCGGCGCGAGCGACAGCGAGGCGCCCGCCGAGAGCCGGACCCGCTGGATGTTCCAGCCGGCGAGCAGCTCGACCGGGAACGCGAGGTAGTACGCGCTCCCGTTCGACGCGGAGATGGTAGCGAACTTCACGCCGGCGGTGGCCCGCAGCTCGAGCGCGCCGGACGGCAACGGGAGGTAGGCGGCGCCGACCGACAGCACCGAGCCGCCGTTCGCCGGCAGCCGGTCCGAGCCGCCGCCCTCGAGGTCCGCGGTGAAGAACTCCTCGAACCCGTAGTCGTAGCCGGCCGACGCGACGAACCGGACGCGCCGCGGGGCCGGGGTCGCGGTCGGAGTCGCGGTCGCGGCCGCGGTCGGGGTCGGGGTCGCGGTCGTCGTCGAGGTCGAGGGGTCGATCCCGCCCGCCGGCTGCGCGCGCGCGGTCGAGGTCCCGAGGAGCACCGCCGCGAGCGCGGCGAGCGCGCGGCACCAGGTCGCCGCTCCGAGGTCGTGTCGCATGGCCCCGATGCTACCGCATGGGCCGCTCCGTGCGGGTCGTCGAAACGTCCTGGGCTCCCGCGCATCCCTTCGGGCGGAGGCGACATGCGCGAGACCCGGTACCTCATCGTCGGCGGCGGAATGGCAGGGCACGCGGCGGCGGCCGCCATCCGCGAGGCGGACCCGGAGGGCACGCTCGCCCTCCTCGGCGAGGAGCCCGACCGGCCCTACGCTCGCCCGCCCCTCTCGAAGGGGCTGTGGCTCGGCAAGCCGGAGGAGAGGGTCTTCCTCCCCGACGTCCCCGGGCTGGAGCTCCGGATCGGGCGGCGCGCGGTCGCCCTCGACCCCGTCCGCCGGGAGGTGACGGACGAGCGGGGCGAGGTGCACGGCTACGAGAAGCTCCTCCTCGCGACGGGCGGAGCGCCGCGGCGGCTGCCGCCCGGCGCCGTGGACGACGGCGCGGGAGGTCGGATCGTGTACCTCCGCACGCTCGGGGACTACCGCCGGCTCCGCGCCGCGCCGGGAAAGCGCGTCGTCGTCGTGGGCGGCGGGTTCATCGGCTCGGAGATCGCGGCGGCCCTCTCGACGACAGGGCGCGAGGTCACGCTGATCTTCCCGGAGCCGGCGATCGGCGCGCGCGCCTACCCGCCAGGCCTCGCGGCGTTCGTGACCCAGACCTTCCGCGAGAAGGGCGTGACCGTCCTCGAGGGCGAGACGGTCGCCGCGGTGGAGACGCGCGGGGACGAGACGATCGTCCGCACGGGCGGCGGCGAGTCGATCCCTGCGGACGCGGTGGTCGCGGGGCTCGGGATCGTCCCAGGGATCCCGCTCGCCGAGGCCGCGGGGATCCGCTGCTCGGACGGCATCGACGTGGACGAGCACCTCGAGACGAGCACCCCGGGCGTCTACGCGGCGGGCGACGTGGCGCGCTTCCCGTGCGCCGCGCTCGGCGAGCGCGTCCGGATCGAGCACGAGGACGCGGCGCTCACGATGGGGCGCACCGCGGGCCGGAACATGACCGGCGCCCGCGAGCGGTACGACCACCTGCCGTTCTTCTACTCGGACCTGTTCGACCTCGGCTACGAGGCGGTGGGGCGGCTCGACGCGCGGCTCGAGACGGTCGAGTCCTGGAAGCAGCCGTTCCGGGAGGGCGTCGTCTACTACCTCGACGCGCTGGACCGCGTCCGCGGCGTGCTCCTGTGGGGGACGTTCGGGAAGGTGGACGGCGCGCGGGCGCTCGTCGCCGGGCGCACGCCCGTCCGCCGCGAGGCACTCGCGACCGCGCTCGCGCCGTGAGGCGCGCGCCTCGCACCTGACGCGGCGCCGCGGGCGGGTTACAACCGCGGGCCGTGGCCGACGCCGGGACCGACCTCGCTCGCTGGATGCCCCGCCTGCTCTCCGCGTGGCGGGCGTCGTGTCGCCGTCCGTCCGGCCCTCCGGCACAGGGCCCGGCGCGCGGGAGGTTCGGCCGCGGCGGCCCGCAGGGACGTCACGCGGACCGCGGAGCGCAGCGTCCCGGGCACCCGCCGGACGGGCTCCTCGCGCCGGACGAGCTGCGCGAGGTGGCCGCCGCGGTCGAGCGGCTCTCCCGCGGCCTCACCCGCGACCGCGAGCTCGCGGGCGCGAGGTACATGGACGAGGAGAGGCTCCTCGGCGCGTACCTCCTCTTCTACTGGCCGGTCTCGTACCTCCAGGCGCGCGGCACGATCTCGGAGCTGCCGCGCCGCGCGCGGTCCGTCCTCGACCTCGGGAGCGGGCCGGGTCCGATGGCCTTCGCGGCCCTCGACGCGGGCGCGTCGGAGGTCATCGCCGCGGACCGCTCCGCCCGCGCCCTCGCCACGGCGCGCGCGCTCGGGGCCGACGCCGGCGAGCCGCTCGGGACGCGCGAGTGGAACCCGTCGCGCGGCCGTCCGCTCTCGGAGCTCGCCGAGGGGCGGCGCTTCGACCTCGTCACGATGGGCCACGTCGTGAACGAGCTCTTCCCCGGCCCGGAGGGCGACGTGCGGCGCGCCGCGCTCCTCGAGGAGGCGGCCGCGCTCCTCGCGCCCGGGGGCTCGCTCCTCGTCGTCGAGCCCGCGCTCCGCGACACCTCGCGCGCGCTCCTCCGGGTGCGGGACCTCCTCGTCGCGCGCGGGTTCGCGGTGCGCGCGCCGTGCCTCTTCCGCGGCGCGTGTCCGGCGCTCGTCCGCGAGACGGACTGGTGCCACGCCGAGCGGAGCATCGAGCCGCCGCAGCTCGTCGCGCAGATCGGCAAGGCCGCCGGCCTCCGGAAGGAGGCGGTGAAGATGAGCTACCTCGTCCTCGCGCCGAAGGGCGAGGGGTGGGCGGAGCCGCCCCCGGGTCGCGTCTTCCGGATCGTGTCGGAGCCGCTCCCGTCGAAGGGGCGGCTCCGGTACATGGGCTGCGGTCCGGAGGGCCGGCTCGGGCTCTCGCTCCAGGAGAAGCACGTCTCCGACGGCAACCGGAGGTTCGAGTCGCTGCTCCGGGGCGACGTCGTCGAGGTCGCGGGCGCCGAGCCGCGCGGCGACGGGCTCGCGCTCGGCGAGGGGTCGACGGTGCGGGTCCTCGCGCCCGCCGGCAGGCCGGTGCCGCCTCACGAGCGGTCACCGCATGGGACCTAGACCCTCCGCGCATTGACGGAGCCCCATCTCGGCAGCA
>JAHWYA010000124.1 GCA_020028115.1 Anaeromyxobacter sp. | reverse complement strand
CGACGAGGCGGGCTGGGATCGCGCGCAGCTCGCGCTCGCGAGCCGCGCCGCGGCGGTCGCCCCCGGGACGCCGGCGTCGCCCGCGGCGGTGCTCGCCTGGCTCGGGCCGGGGTTCGAGCTCCTCGGCCGCCAGCTCGCCTACGCGTCGGTGACGCTCCCGGACCTTCCGCCCGGGACGCGGCTCACACTCCAGGCGCGGGTCCTGGCGGCGCTCGAGGACGGCTCGGCGGCCGCGTTCGTGACGGGGAGCCTCGCCGCGACCGACTCGGTGGTGGTGTTCGCGTCGGCGGCGGCGGTGGACGGGGCGCGGGACGCCGCGCTGTCGCGGCTCGTGCGGGGGATGGCGGTCGCGGGGGCCGTCGTCAGCTGGTGAATGACGGAGGGTGAACCGATGGCAGAGGCGCTCATCCGGCTCGAGGACGTGAAGCGGACCTACCACCTCGGCGAGACGCTCGTGCCCGCCGTGCGCGGCGTCTCGCTCGAGCTTCACGCGGGCGAGCTGACCGCGCTCGTCGGGCCGTCCGGCTCGGGGAAGTCCACGCTCCTCAACCTCGTCGGCTGCATCGACGAGCCGGACGAGGGGCGCGTCCTCGTCGAGGGGGTGGACGTCGCGACGCTCTCCGACGACGCGAGGAGCGGGCTCCGGAACCGCAAGATCGGGTTCATCTTCCAGTCGTTCAACCTGGTCCCGGTGCTCGACGCGCGGGAGAACGTCGAGCTGCCGCTGCTCCTTCAGGACCTCCCCGCGGCGGAGCGGCGCGAGCGGGTGGATCGGGCGATCGCCGACGTCGGGCTCGCCGAGTTCGCGCACCACCCGCCGGACAAGCTCTCGGGCGGGCAGCGCCAGCGCGTCGCCATCGCCCGCGCGCTCGTCACGTACCCGCTCCTCGTCCTGGCGGACGAGCCCACCGCGAACCTCGACTCCGAGACGGCCCGGCGGATCCTCGACCTCATGGTCGAGCTGAACGAGCGGCGGAAGGTGACGTTCCTCTTCTCCACGCACGACGAGAAGCTCATGGCGCGGGTGGGGCGCCACCTCCATCTGCGCGACGGCCTCCTCGTCGACGGCGAAGAGGCGCGGGAGGCGATCGCGTGACCGGCGCGTGGAAGCTCGCCTTCCGCAACCTGCGCCGCCACCGGCGGCGCAACCTCGTCACGGGCCTGGCGGTGGCGTTCGGGTACGCGGGGCTCGCCATCCTCTTCGGCTACGGGGAGTACGCCGAGCGGCTGCTCCGGACCTCGTCCGTCTACATGCAGCACCGCGGGCACCTCGCCGTCTACGCGAAGGACGGGCTCCGGCGCGCCGAGGCGAAGCCCTCCGCGTACGCGCTCCCGCCCGAGACCCAGGAGAAGATCGTCGGGGCGCTGCGCGCCGACCCGCGGGTCGAGCTGGTCGGGCGCTACCTCCTCGGCGGCGGGATCGCCGGCAACGGCTGCAAGAGCTTCCCGATCCGCACGGTCGGCCTCGAGCCCGACGTCGAGCCGAGGATCGTGGGGCACCGGGAGATGATCGACCTGTGGGGCGCCGACGGGGTCGTGCCCCTCGCCGGCCGCGCGTTCTTCGACGCGCCCGGGGTGGAGACGCCCATCGCGCTCGCGCCGCGCCTCGCCCGCTACCTCGAGAAGGACCGCGCCGTCTCCGCGGCCGCGGCCCCGCCCGGCGCCCCCGGCGCGCTCGACTGCGACGCGCCCGACATCGTCGGGCGGCTCTCGGGCGAGCCGTTCGTCCAGCTCGGCGCCCGCACCCAGGACGGCAGCTTCGGCGCGATCGAGGGCCAGGCGGTCGGGATCTTCCGCGCCTCCTCGACCGAGGAGGCGAAGACCGGAGTGTACGCGCCGCTCGAGGTGTTCCAGCGGCTCTTCGACACCGACCGCGTGACCTACGTCGCCGCGTACCTGCGCGACCACCGCGAGCTGGCGGCCTTCGAGCGGGACCTCGCGGCGAGGCTCCGCGAGGCGGGCGTGGAGGCGTCGATCCACCGCTTCGACGACCCGGTCGCGAACCCGTTCTTCGCCGGGACGATGGCGTTCGTCGGCGGGATGGTCTTCTTCATCGTGATCCTCGTCGCGAACGTGGTCGCCTTCTCGGTCCTGAACGCGATGACGCTCGCCGCCATCGAGCGCTCGCGCGAGATGGGTACCCTCCGCTCGCTCGGGTTCACGCGCGGCCAGCTGCGAGGGCTCTTCCTGCGCGAGGCGGCGCTCCTCACCGCGCTCGCGGTGGCGGCGGGCGCCGCGGTCGCGGTCGGCGCGGCGGCGCTCGTCCGGGCGGTGGACTTCCGGTTCGAGCCGCCCGGCTCGGGGACCCCGGTGCAGCTGCACGTCATGCCGTCCGCCGGCGCGCTCGCCGGGTCGGCGCTCTTCTTCCTCGTCCTCACCCTCGCCGCCACCTTCGTGGCCGTCCGCCGCAAGGCGAAGGCGCGGGTGGCGGCGCTCGTCGCGGAGGTGGCGGCATGATGGCGGCGCTCCTCGTCCTCGCGCTCGGCGCGGCTCCCACCGTCCCCGGCGCCCCCGACGCCAAGGCCCTGCTGCGCGACTCGGACCTGCGGCGCGGCGGGTTCGAGAAGGGCGTGACCTGGACGCTCACGGTCGAGTCCACCGAGGAGGGCGCCACGACGACGCGCAGCATGCTCGTCCGGGCGCGGGACGTCGACGCGCTCGCCGAGACCCTCGCGCCCCCGCGCCACAAGGGCGAGACGTTCCTCTTCAACGACCGGACGCTCTGGTTCCTCAAGCCGGGCCTGCGGCGGCCCATCGCGATCTCGGCGCGGCAGCGGCTCCAGGGCGAGGCCTCGAACGGCGACGTCGCGAGCACGAACTACGTCCGCGACTACGAGGGGACCGTCGCCGGCGACGAGGCGGTGGACGGCGAGCCCGCCTGGCGGCTCGACCTCGTCGCGCGCACGAAGGACGTCACCTACGACCGGATCCGCTACTGGATCTCCAAGCAGCGCCGGCTCGCGCTGAAGGCCGAGTTCCTCACCGTCGGCGGCGACCTCTTCAAGACCGCGACCTTCCAGTACGGGAACCGGGTCCGGGTCCCCGGGGGCGAGGAGATCGAGTTCATCTCGGCGATGACGATCCGGGACGCGATGGGGGAGGGCGGGGTCACGGTGCTCCGCTACTCCACGCCGAGGCCGGAGGCGCACGCGCCCTCCCTGTTCAACGTCAACAACGTGGTGAGGTGACCCGGATGGCCCCGTCGCCGCCGCTCCTCCGCATCGCCGCGCGCAGCGTCCGGAAGAACGCCCGGCACAGCGCGGGCTCGATCCTGGCGATCGCGGCCGGGTTCCTCGGCCTCGTCCTCATCGACGGCTACCTGTCATACATCGAGCACGACATGACGGACGCGTTCGCCGAGCGGCTCCTCACGCGCGACGTCATCATCGAGCGGCCGGGCGCGGCGGACCTCCGCCAGAGCGCGCGCCCGTTCGACGAGGCCGAGCTCGGCGAGCGCGAGCAGGCGTTCATCGGGGCGTGGCTCGACGCGCGCGGCGCCGCCGTCCCCGCGCGGATCCGGTTCCTCTACGCCTGGGGCTCGGCGAGCACCGGCAAGGCGTCCGCCCCGTTCTACGGCCTCGGCTACGACGTCGAGGACGGGGCGAAGATCCGCGGCCGGTTCGCCTGGGACGCGATCGCGGGCCGCCCGCTCCAGCGCGCGGGCGCCGAGGCCGCCGTCCTCGGCCGCGGCCTCGGGGTCCGGCTCGACTGCGAGGCGGTGGGGAGCCCGCCCCTGTACGGCCGGAACGGGCGGCCCATCGAGGAGGAGCGGCCGTTCCGGTGCCGGCGCCAGCGGGTGCAGCTCATCGCGAACACCGCCACCGGCCAGCTCAACGCGATCGAGCCGGAGGTGGTGGGCCTCATCGACGGCGGGATCCTCGAGTTCGACTCCAAGTACGTCAACCTGCCGCTCCCGCTCGCGCAGCGGCTCCTCGACACGAAGGCGGTCTCCGGCTTCGTCGCGCGCCTCGCGGATCGCTCGACGGCGGCCCGGTTCTGCCGCGAGTTCGGCGAGGCCGCGCGCGCGCAGGGGCTGAACCTCGTCGCCTACCCCTGGGCGGAGCACCCCAACGCGGAGGAGAACCGCCGCTCGCTCGCGACGCTCGGCGTCTATCGCGTGCTCGTCGCGATCGTGGTCGTCCTGATCGCGGCGATGTCGGTCCTCACCACCATGGCGAAGGCGGTGAGCGAGCGCACCCGCGAGATCGGGACGCTGCGGAGCCTCGGCTTCCTGCGCCGCCACGTGGTCGCGCTCTTCGCGCTGGAGGCGGCGCTCCTCGCGCTCGTCGGGACCGCGGCCGGCTCGGCCGCCGCGCTCGGGATCACCTTCCTCGTGAACCGCGCGGGGATCACCTATGACGCGGGGCTCGCGTCCATGCCCCTGCCGCTCGAGATCGCCCTGCGCCCGGACACCTACGCGCTCTCGGCGCTGCTCCTCGCGCTCCTCGCCGCGCTCGCGGCGGTCGTCCCCGCCCGCCGCGCGGCGCGCGCCCGGATCCCGGACTCGCTCGCGCACGTCTGACCGGGTGAGACCCGATCCCACATCCGTCCTTTGAATGCCCCGGCCGCCGCCGCCGTCGGAGCGACAGGAGCGGCCTCTCCGCGGTACGCTCGCTCTCCCACACGCCCTTCGAAGGAGCAGACCCGATGCGCCGGATCGCCCTCGCCCTCCTCGTCGTCCTTGCCGCGTGCGCGAGCGCCCAGAAGGTCGGAGACCAGGCCGCCGCCACCGGCGACTGGAAGACCGCCGAGGCGAACTACGCCCAGGTCGTCCGCGACGACCCGACCAACCCCGAGAAGCGTGCCCGCTGGCAGAACGCGCGGACGAAGGCGCTCGAGGGCGCGATCGCGCAGACGCGCGCCTGCCAGGTCTCGCAGGACTGGGAGTGCGCGTTCGGGGAGGCCGACTACCTCGTCCGCATGGAGCCGGGCAGCGCCGAGTACGCCCAGCTCCGCGCCGAGACGGGCCGCCAGGCCGCGTACAAGCGGCTCGCCCGCGCCCGCGAGGCGTCGCAGCGGCGCGACCACCGCGCGGCCTTCGACCTCCTCGCCCAGGCGCGCGCCGCGACGAACGACCCCGCGCTCCAGGCCGAGGCGGCGAGGCTCCAGCCCGGGATCGTGCAGGCCGCGGTGAAGGACGCGCACGCGTACCGCGCGCAGCAGCAGTACCAGCCGGCCATCGAGCTCCTCACCGCCGCCGCCGCGCTCGACGGGAGCGTCCGGCCGCAGCTCGACCAGGTCCGCGCCGAGTACGACCGCTGGCTCGACGCGCAGTACGAGGCGATCGCCAAGCAGGGCGACGCCCTCATGCGCGAGCGCCGCTTCGCCGAGGCCGCGCAGAAGTACGACGAGGCGACGAAGGTCAAGCGCGGCGGGCGCGCCGAGCCGCTCGCGCGCTACGCGCGCGGCCTCCAGGCGGGCGACGCCGCCGTGCAGCTGCGCGACTGGGCCGCCGCGACGCACGCCTACGGCGACGCCGTGAAGACCGGCATGGACGGGACGAACGGCTACGCCGCCGTGCAGCTCGAGCGCGTGCAGCTCCGCACCTACGCGATCCGCCTCCGCTCGGTCCTCGTCCGCCCGATCCGCCCCGACGGTGCCCCGTGGACGGGACACGCGGGCAGGGGCTACCAGCGCGTCGTCGGGCTCCTCGCGAACGCCGCGATGGACGGGAAGGGCAACGCCCTCGTCGCCGGCATCGACCTCTACGACGCGCTGCCGCACGAGAACCGCCCGAACCTCCTCGCGACCGTGACGCTCCCCGACGGCCGGCAGTTCACGACCCCTCCGCAGACGGCGCTGCGCGCGCGGTTCGAGTCGTTCGTCGTCTTCGCGACGAACCCCCTCGACGACCGGCCGCTCGCGATCCGCGTCGTCCACCAGGACGAGCGCGGCCTCGTCGAGGTCGGCGCGGTGAACGTGCGCGTGGCGGACCTCCTGAACGGCGGCGAGCTCGGCCTCACCGATCGGTCCGTGGTCGAGCTGAAGCTCGTCGCGGAGCGGTCGGGCCAGGCGGACGGCGCGCTCCAGGGGTTCGCGCCGGGCGGCGTCC
>JAHWYA010000123.1 GCA_020028115.1 Anaeromyxobacter sp. | reverse complement strand
GCTGCCAGATGACCTCGGCCGCCGGCGCCGTCGAGCTCCAGCCCATGTTCAGGTACTCGTACGTGTCGTTGAGCACGCCGAGCGGGTTGCGGATCCAGATGACCTTGCCGTTCTCGATCCGGTAGTTCCGCCGGTTGAGGCTCAGCCAGCCCGCGAGGAGGTGCGGGTCGTCGAGGAGCCGGTCCATCGCCCGGGTGAGGAGCGTGAACTTCCGGTCGATGACGTCGGACATCGCCTTCACCGCCGTCGGGTCGCTCGGCGCCTCCGCCGCCATCTGCGCTGCGTAGTGCTTCTTCATCTCCTGGAAGGCGAAGGCGGTGTCGAGCTTGTTGCCCTCGTCCTTGAGCTGCCCGACGAGCGTCAGGTACGGCACGACGAACCGGGTGGTCGGCTTGGCCATGACGTTCTGGCCGATGAACCAGTTGACGAGCCCGTAGTGGAACTGGAGGTTCGTCGCGAGGTTCACGCCGCGCAGGCTCGTGCGGCCGAGGACCTTCGACAGGTGGATGTAGCTGTCGAGCCGGTCCTCGCCCTTCGTGAGGAGGAGGGCGATGTTCGAGTCGTAGGCGCCCGCCACCAGGTACCGCATGAACATGCCGGTGTCGGGGTTCGGGAGGCTGATGCCCTGGTCGTCCCGGATCTCGCCCTCGATCGGCTTCGACCAGTAGCGGATGAGGCCGCCCGCGTGCGGCGAGAGCGACGAGTCCGTCGCGTTGAGGCGCGCCTCGGCGGCGGCGCCGAAGCGCGGCATCCGGGTCGGCTTCGGCAGCCGGTCCTTGTGGCGGGCGAGGAGCGCCATCGCCTCGACGAGCGACTCGACGACGAAGAAGTCGTTCGGGTCCTGCGGGTTCGCGAAGCGGAGCCCGTAGCAGAGCTCCGTCACCCGGTGCTCCACCTGGATCCGGGTGTTCACCTCCATGAAGTAGTACCGGTCCCGGTCGACGATGCACTCGAACGTGGACGCGGAGTCGAGGCCGACGGCCGCGCCGAACCGCGCCGCGTCGTCCTCCATCCGCTTCAGGATCTCGAGGTCCGTCTTGAGGGCGACGGCCTCGTCCTTCTTCCCGGCCTTCTCGGCCTTGGCGATCGCGGCGGCGAGCCCCTCCTGCGTCACCGAGATCTCGAGGAGCTTCTGCTCGTGCATCTGCAGCGAGCAGTCGCGGCCGCCGAGCGAGATGCACCACTTCCCGTTGCCGAGGAGCTGGATCTCGTTGTGGCGGGTCTGCTCGATGTTGAGCTCGATGAGGACGTTCTTGTTGTCGCCGACGCCGGTGGCCTTCACCTCGTTCAGCACCTCGCGGGTGAGGGCGGGCGCCTCGGCGGCGGCCTCCGCGATCTGCGCGGCGGTCGGGTTCTTCACGGCGAGCAGCGAGCCGCCGAGGATGCGCTGGCCCTTGCCGCCGCCGCCGCCGATCGCCTTGAGGCGCACCCGGCTCTGCGGGAACTTCTTGAACATGTCCGCGACCTCCTTGCGGACCTGCTCGCCCATCTCCTCGATCGAGTAGAGGTCGAGCCCCTTCGCGTACGACGCCATGAGGACGTGGTCGGCGAGGTCCTCGAGCGCGAGCTTCGCGTTCGCGAGCACCTTCTCGCCGAGCGCGAGGCCGTTCGCCTTCGCGAGCGCGAGGAGCGCGTCGCGCGTCTTGTGCTTCGCGACGAGGGTGCGGGCCGTGACGTTGTTCACGCCCGGCGTGGTCGAGACGCCGACCTCGACCGCGGTCCGCTTCGCCTCGTCCTTCTTGCCCGCGCGGGCCTGGGTGATCGAGTTCGGGCCGATGAACTTCAGGCCGGCGCGCTCGATCGTGGCGACGAACTCCTCGTCCTCGGCCATGAAGCCGTAGCCCGCGAAGACGGAGTCGTACCCGTTGTCCTTCGCGATCTGGACGATCTGGTTCATCCGCTCGACGCGCTCCTCCTTCGACGCGCCGGTGTAGTCGGGCACGCGGTGGACGCGGCCCGTGTCGGTGAGCTGGCGGAGCTCCGGCGCGAGGGCGTTCGCGAAGACGATGGAGTCCTTCTCGGAGAGGAGGATGCCGTAGTGGCCGATCCCCATCTCGTCGAACACGTCCATCGCCTCCTTGCGGATCGGGCCGCGGCAGACGACGAGCGGCTTCAGGTCCTCGCAGGCGAAGGAGCGGACCCACGCGGACGCCGACTTGCCGAGGCGGCGATCCCGGTGCGTGAGCGGGTTGTCCTTGTACCAGTCCATGGTGTTGGCCATCGGTGTGTCTCCAGTCTCGAGAGTCGTGGTGGGGAACGCGCCGGGCTAGTGGAACTCGCGCTGCGGGCCGGTCATCGGGGACGGCTTGTAGTGGCGGAGGAAGAACTGGATGCTCTCGCCGAGCACCTTGCGCAGGTCGGTCGGCATCACGAGCGAGGAGATCGACCCGAGGGCGAGCCCCTCCTTCGGGTTCATGAGCTCCTTCTCGTAGCGGCGGTTGAGCGCGGCCTCCTCGGCCTTGAGCCACTCGGCCGCCTCCTTCTCGGCGTCCTTCTTCGCCGCGCCCGCCTCCGTGCCGGCGGCGGCGCGGGCGGCGGCGCCCTTCTTCACCAGCTCCGCCGACTGGGCGCGGATCTTCCGGAGCTCGTCCTTGTAGACGAACTCCTTGCCTGCGGGCCCCATCACGGCGAGGCGCGTGGTCGGCAGCGCGAGGACGAGGTCGGCGCCGGTCGGGTAGTTGTTGTACGAGGCGTACGCGCCGCCGAAGGCGTTCCGGAGGATGAGGAGGATGCGCGGCGTGCGGACGTCGACGATCGCGTCGAGCATCGAGCGGCCCGCGTGCACGATGCCGCGGGACTCCTGCTCCCGGCCCGGGAGGAAGCCGGTCGTGTCCTCCATGAAGATGATCGGGATGTTGTAGATGTTGCAGAAGCGGACGAACCTCGCGATCTTCGTCGCGGAGTCGCAGTCGATCTGGCCGGAGGCGACGTTGCTGTTGTTCGCCACGAACCCGACGACGTGCCCGCCGATGCGGCCGAAGGCGGTCACCGCCTCCTTCGCGCGCTCCGGCTGGACCTCGAAGTAGTCGCCGTAGTCGCAGACCTGCTGGATCACGATCGACACGTCGAACGGCGTGTTGAACCCGGTCGGCGAGTTGAAGGCCTTCTTGAGGAGCGTGTTGATCTCCCAGGTCTTCCGGTCGATCGGGTCGCTCGTCTGCTCGAAGGGCGGCGAGACGGAGTTGTTGTCCGGGAGGTAGGCGAGCAGGCGCACCGCCTGGCGGAGCGCGGCGAGCTCGTCCGCGACGGTGAGGTCCGCGACGCCGGAGGCGCCGTGGACCTTCGGCCCGCCGAGGTCCTCGGGGGAGATGTCCTCGCCGAGCACCGACTTCACGACGCCCGGGCCGGTGAGGCCGAAGAAGGTGTCGTTCGGCTGGATGACGAAGCTGCCCTGGCGCGGCAGGTACGAGCCGCCGCCGGCGTTGAAGCCGAACATGCACATGATCGACGGCACGACGCCGCTGATCTTGCGCAGCGCGGTGAACGCCTCGGCGTAGCCGTCGAGGCCGCCGACGCCGGCGGGCACGAAGGCGCCCGCGGAGTCGTTCATGCCGATGAGGGGGATCCCCTTCTCGCCGGCGAGGCGGAAGAGCCGGGCGAGCTTCGACCCGTTCGTCGCGTCCATCGAGCCGGCGCGCACGGTGAAGTCGTGGCCGTAGCAGGCGACGTCGCGGCCGTTGATGTTCAGCACGGCGGTGACGATCGAGGCGCCGTCGAGGTTCTTGCCCCAGTTCGAGAAGAGGACCGTCGGCTCCTTGTCCGTGAGGACCCGGATCCGCTCCCAGACGGTCATGCGGTTCTTGGCGTGCTGCTTCTCGATCTGCTCGATCGGGACGGAGCGGATGGGGCGCTGGATGAGGTCGTACCCCTCCTTCATCGCGTCCTCGTAGCCGCCGGTCGTCCTCGCGATCTCGCCGGGGATGTTGAACTCGACCTTCTCGGGCGGATCGAGCGGGTTCGTCAGGATGGGCTTCAGCGCTTTCGTGGACATGGCTCGCTCCTCGTCGGGAAGTGAACGTCCGTGGTCGAAAAAAAGCGCCAGATTTTGACAAGTTCCGGTCGTGTGGGCAAGCGCCGCCGCCCCGAAAGCGCGACCGCAATACGACGCGCCGCGGCGTCCATGCGCGGATCGGCGCAGGGACGGCGAAACCGCGAGCTCGGGGGAAGACGGTCGCTACGACGCGCGGCCGCGCGGGCGGCGCCCCATCCGGAGCGCGCGCCGGGAGAGATCGGCGACGGTCTGCTGCGCGAGGGCGTCGAGCATCCCGCCCTCGGCCGCCTCCGCCGTCGCGGCGAACGCGCGGCGCATGCCGGCGCCGATCGGGCAGCGCACGTTCGGCTCCGCGGGGCTCTCGGCGAGCGGCCCGCCAGGCTCCACCGCGCGGTAGACGTCGGCGAGCGTGATCCGGTCGGCAGGCCGGGCGAGCCGGTACCCGCCGGTGCGCCCCTCGCGCGCGTCGACGAGGCGGGCGGCCACGAGGTCGCCGAGGATCCGGCGCAGGAACACCGCGTGGGTGTTCACGCTCGAGGCGACGTACGCGGACGGGTAGCCCTCGCGCGACTGCGCGAGCACGGCGAGCGCATGCGCCGCCATCGCGAATCTTCCCGAGCCCACACCCGGTGCTTAACGCCGGCGCGATCCTCCGTCAATTCGCCGTCCCCGCGTCGGGCCCGCCGGAGTGAGTGCCCCTGCGCCGCGAGATCCCAATGTTTGCGCGCATGGACGACGGATATCGCGTGCGCGGCGGCGTCGGTCCTCCGCTCCCGGGGATCGTGGGGCCCGCCGAGCTCGATGGGCGGAGCGACTGGGTGGAGGTCCCGCGCGACCGGGACCTCCTCGCCCGGGTGGAGGCGCGGCTCGGGTCGGAGGTGGACCTGCACAAGATCGTGCTCGGCGTCCTCGCGCCGCTCTGCCCGGCGCTCGACGGCGCTCCGCTCGGCGCGCTCGTCGCCCACCTCCCGCTCGCGCTCGCGCGGGAGCTCGCGCAGCGCGACGTCGCGACCGGCGCCCGCGTGCGCGCGCCGAGGGGCGCGGGCGACTACCTGCTCGAGGTCGCCCGCCTCATCCAGCAGCCGCCGGCCCGCGCGGTGACCTACGTGCGCGCGGTCTTCGCAGCCGCGCGCGCGACCCTGCCGCGCGAGCACGCCGAGGCGATCGCCTCAAGGCTCCCGCCGGACCTCGCCGAGCTCTGGCACACCGCGCGGTAGCCGCACCGTCACGACCATCTCGCCGGGCGTCGCCTCGGCCGCGATCTCGCCGCCGTGCCCGCGGACGATCTCGCGGCAGATGTAGAGCCCGAGCCCGAGCCCCGACGCCTTCCGGCTCTTCTCGTCGGGAGGGCGCGAGAACGGCTCGAAGAGGTGGGCGAGGACCTCGGGCGGCACCCCGGGCCCGGAGTTCCGCACCGCGAGCGTCGCGATCTCCGCGTCCGCCGAGAGCTCCACCCGCACCGGCGTGCCCGGGTCTCCGTGATCGACCGCGTTCGACACGAGGTTCGAGGCGACCTGCTCGAGCCGGTCCGGATCCCACGCACCGGTGAGGTCCTCGCCGCGCGCGTCCACTACGATCTCGCGATCGGGGTTCCCGGCGCGGAGCTCGTCGACCACCCGCGTGACCACGGTCCGGAGGTCCGCGCCGGTGCGGTGGATCGGGATCCCGTTCCCGAGCCGCGTGCGCGTGTAGCTGAGGAGGTCGGCGATGATCCGGCCCATCCGGCCGGCCGAGGAGCGCATCCGCTCGACCGTGCGCGCCTGCCACCCCTCGAGCCCGCCGCGCTTCTGCAGGAGGGCCGCCGACATGTGGACGGCGCCGAGCGGGTTCCTCAGGTCGTGCCCGACGATCCCGAGGATCGCGTCGACGGCGTGCCGCCGGCGCTCCGCCTCCTCCTCCACGATGCGTGAACGGTGCTCCGCCTCGCGCGCCTCGCGCACGAGCCGCTCGCGCTCGACGAGGAGCGCGGCGCGATCGGCCGCCGCGCGGAGGAGGAGGAGCGCGCCGTCGTCGAGCGCGGCGCCGCGCGTGCCGAGGAGGAGCGCCCCGCGGATCGCTCCGAGCGAGAC
>JAHWYA010000122.1 GCA_020028115.1 Anaeromyxobacter sp. | reverse complement strand
TCGCGCCGGAGGGCGTCACGCGCGGCGAGCTCTACCGCGACCTCTCGACCTACTGCGGCCTCGGGCCGTCGCGGCCGGACGGGTCGGTGGTGCGCGCGGCGGCGTCGCCCATCGTGAACATCCTCGGCGGCGGCGGGCTCGCGCCCGTCGTGCCGGAGGACGTCGCCGGGGAGCTCCGGTGATCTCCGGCGAGAGCGAGGTCACCCGCTGCGTGATGGGGCGCGTCGAGGCGGGCGAGGAGGTCGTCGCCGCCCTCCGGGCGCTCGCGCGGCTGGAGAAGATCGACGCGGGCTTCGTGCGGGCGCAGGGCGCCGTCGCCGCGGCGGAGGTGGCGCGGTACGACGCCGCCGCCCGGGCGTACGTCCCCGCGGGCGCGGTCGCCGGCCCCGCGGAGCTCGTCCTGCTGCAGGGGAGCGTCTCGCTCGAGGGCGGCGCGCCCGACGTGTGGGTGTGGGCGGTGCTCGCGCCGGCGGAGGGTGCGCCGGTCGCCGGGCGGCTCGTCCGCGCCACCGCGGTGCACGTCGAGTTCGCGGTGGACGTGCTCGACGACGGCGACCTCGAGCGCCGCCCCGACGCCGCTACGGGGCTCCCGCTCTGGCGTCCTCCGCGGCGGAGGTGAGGCCGCGCAGGACGGCCTGCGGGAGCCGGAGGTCCGCGACCGACGGGATCGCCGGGTCGACCTCGACCGGCCGGCCGCTGTGGTCGGTGTCGAGGTGGATCGCGAGGGCGCCGGGCCACGCGCGCGCGTAGGCGTTCACGTGGGCGGGCTCGTTGTCGAGCACGAGCACCGGCGTCCCGCGCGCCTCGACGAGCTCGCGCGCGAGCCGCTTCCACGCCTCGTCGGCGAGGGCGGCGCCGGGCTTCATGAGGAGCGTCACCGACGCGCCGTCGGGGAGCGGGAAGCCGTGGCGCCCGAGCACCTGGAGCGTGCCGGGGCGCATCACCCCCGGGCGGCCGGTGACGTAGGCGACGCGGACCCCCGCGCCGAGCACCGCGCGGACGAACTCGGGCGCGCCGGGCACCGGCACGTCGTGCCTGCAGTAGCGGCTCGTGAAGAAGCGCTCGCGCCAGAACTGGCGGAACGGGCCGGCGTGGATCCGCGTCTCGGCCTCGCCGAGCCCCGCGGCGCGGAGCGCCCGGCCGAGGTCCCACCCGTCCACGTGCTCGGGGCCCGCGTGCTCGAGCTCGGCGAGCCCCGCCGCCCGGCCGTACGCGCGGAGGATCCGCGCCTGGCGCGGCCGGTTGTCGAGCAGCGTCGAGTCGAGGTCGAACACCGCCACCGCTCCGGGCCCCGCGTGGTGGACCCGGGCGAGGGCGGCGAGGAGGATGGCGGGCTGGTCGGCGGCGCGGGCTCGATGGTCCACGACCTCCAAGTAGGGGGGCGGGGGCGCCGGCGGAAGGCTCCGGATGTGGGTCGCGGCGGTCACCGGGCATCCGTTTCGGCCCGCGCGGGATCTCGGCTATGGTCGTGACGGTGACCGGTCCCGCCAAGATCCTCGTCGTCGACGACTCGCAGGCGCAGCGCGAGAAGCTCGCGCAGGTGCTGCGCGGCGAGGGCTGGGAGGTCACCGTCGCGCGCGACGGCAAGGAGGCCATCAAGCTCGTCCGTTCGGCGCAGCCCGACCTCGTCCTGCTCGACATGATCCTCCCGGACATGGACGGGCGCGAGGTCCTCCGGCTCATCAAGCCGCGGGACGCCGAGACGTTCATGCCGGTGATCATCCTGTCGGTGAAGGGCGACACGGCGACGAAGGTCGAGGGGCTCCGGATCGGCGCCGACGACTTCCTGGTGAAGGGCGTCGAGGACCCGGAGATCATCGCGCGCTGCCAGGCGATGCTCCGCATCAAGAACCTGCAGGAGCGGCTGCGGGAGATGCAGCGCAAGCTCGAGGAGCAGTCCATCACCGACTCGCTCACCGGGCTCAAGAACCGGCGCTTCTTCGACGAGCGGCTGCACGAGGAGTTCCGCCGCGCCCAGCGGTACGGCGACTACCTGTCGCTCATCATGGTGGACCTCGACCACTTCAAGCAGGTGAACGACCGGTTCGGTCACCAGGCCGGCGACGGCGTGCTGCGCGACGCCGCCGCGCTCATCCGCGCCTCGCTGCGGGATCCCGACATCTGCGCGCGCTACGGCGGCGAGGAGTTCGCGGTCATCCTCCCGAAGACGCACATGTCCGGCGCCCTCGCGGTGGCGGAGCGGATCTGGCGCGCCATCGGCGCGAAGGAGTTCGTCATCGGGCCGGGCGAGGAAGGGAAGGCGCCCCGCGCGATCACGGTGACGGGCTCGATCGGGGTCGCGTTCTATCCGTCGAAGGACATCAACTCGAGCGACCTGCTCCTCCGCTTCGCCGATCAGGCGCTGTACCAGGCGAAGCGGTCCGGCCGGAACACGATCTGCCTGTACCAGGCGGCGCCGTACCGCTACGAGGCGCAGAAGGGCTGATTCACTCCGAGCTTGCCTGGACTCTCCGCCCAGATCACGGTGCGTGAGTGTAGTCAAGCGGCGCGTTCGGCCGCGGGGTGACCCCGGTCAAGGAAACCCATGCGGAGGGTATGAAATGACCCGGACGTGGGCCTGACCCGGATTCCGCGCGATCCATCCACCCGAAAACAGGGCTCGCCCGACGACTCGGGCGTGGATCGCACCATGCACCGTCCGCGTGGACCCATGGTCGAGGCGCAGGCGACTCCCGCCGGAGCGAAGCCGCCGGAGGCGTCCCCGGAGACGGCGCTGCTCGTCGTCGACGACGACGACAACGTCCGGCGTGCGCTGAGGCGCGTCCTCCGCCGCACGCGCTGCCGGATCCTCGACGCGCCCGACGCCGCCGGCGCGCTCGCGGTGCTCGAGCGCGAGCCGGTGCAGGTGGTCGTCTCCGACTACCGGATGCCGGGGCTCTCCGGCGTCGAGTTCCTCCGCGAGGTGAAGGAGCGCTGGCCCCGCATCCAGCGCGTGCTCCTCACCGGCCAGGCGGACTCGACGGCGATCGAGGAGGCGGTGAACCGCTCCGAGATCTTCCGGTTCATCTGGAAGCCCTGGGACGACGGCCACCTCCTCATCACCATCCAGAGCGCCATCGACCAGTTCTGGATGGTCGAGGAGAACGAGCGGCTCGAGGCGATCGTCTCCGAGCGGAACGCCGAGCTCGAGCGGTTGAACCGGGACCTCGACGGCAAGCTCGCGGCGCGCTCGCAGGCCCTCGTGCGCGCGGCGCAGGAGTGGCGCGCCTGCTTCGACGCGATCGGCGACCCGCTCGCGATCATGCGCGCCGGCGGCTGCGAGGTGGTCCGCGCGAACACCGCCTTCGCGCGCGCGGCCGGCGTCCAGGCCAACATGCTCGCGGCGCTCCGCTGCACCGACCACGCCTACGGCGCGCTCCCGTGCCCCTCCCGC
Organism: Anaeromyxobacter sp.; assembly: GCA_020028115.1. Lineage (GTDB taxonomy): Bacteria > Myxococcota > Myxococcia > Myxococcales > Anaeromyxobacteraceae > Anaeromyxobacter. The sequence continues at coordinate 2,667 of JAHWYA010000122.1, read as the reverse complement.
TGCCTCATGCCGGCGGCGGGGGCGGAGCGGGAGACGGTGTTCGGCGAGCGCACCTGGCTCGTCCGCTCGTTCCCGTTCGAGGAGGAGGACTCCGCGGCGGTCGTCGTCTTCAAGGACGTGACCGACGAGCGCGAGGTGTCCCGGCGGCTCTTCCACGCGGAGAAGATGTCCGCCATCGGCCAGCTCGCCGGCGGCGTCGCCCACGAGATCAACAACCCGCTCGGCGGGATCCTCGCCTTCTCGCAGCTCATGAGCCAGGAGCAGCGCAGCGCCGAGGACGCCGAGAACCTGCGGCTCATCCAGGACGCCGCGATGCGCGCGAAGCGGATCGTGGAGAGCCTGCTGCGGTTCTCGCGGCGCCCGCGCGACGAGGAGAAGGGCCCGGTCGAGCTGGCGAAGGTGCTCGACGAGGCGCTCTTCCTCGTAGGGCCGCAGCTCAAGGACGGCAAGATCGAGATCGTGCGGCGCTACGCCCCCGCGATCGCGCACGGCAACGCGAACCAGCTCCAGCAGATCGCGCTCAACCTGCTCGTGAACGCCATCCAGGCGATCGGCAAGACCGGGCGGATCACCGTCGCGTGCGGCGCGCCCGCGCCCGGCCGCGTGAGGTTCTGCGTCACCGACACCGGCCCGGGCGTGAAGCCCGAGCACGCGAAGCGGATCTTCGAGCCGTTCTTCACGACCAAGGCGGAGGGGCAGGGCACCGGGCTCGGCCTCTCCATCTGCTACCAGATCGCCGAGGAGCACGGCGGCACCATCCGGCTCGAGCCGTGCGACGAGCGCGGCTGCGGTGCGTGCTTCGTGCTCGAGCTGCCGGCGCACGAGTGACCACGGGAGAAGGGGAGGGATCACCATGGCCGACAACACCCAGGAGACGCCGCGGGCACGCGTGCTCGTCGTCGACGACGAGCCGTCGCTGCTCCGCGCGCTCGAGGCGCTGCTCCGCAAGAAGGGCTTCGAGGTCACCGCGCTCGAGTCGCCGATCACCGCGACGCAGCAGCTCGCGCAGGAGGACTTCGACGTCGCCCTGCTCGACATCAAGATGCCCGAGCTCTCGGGGCTCGAGCTCCTGAACGCCGTGAAGCACCGCCGGCCGGAGGTGGAGGTCATCATGATGACCGGCCACGCCACGGTCGAGACCGCCCTCGCGGCGGTCAAGGCGGGCGCCTACGACTACCTCACGAAGCCGTTCGAGGACGTCGAGCTCGTGGCGCGCGCGGTCGCCAAGGCGGCCGAGCGGAAGATGCTCTTCGACCGCAACCGCGAGCTCGAGAAGCAGCTCAGCGAGCGGACGCCGGTGCAGCAGAACGAGGGGCTCGTCGGGAACTCCGGCGGGATGCGCGAGGTCGGCCGGATGATCGAGGCGGTCGCCTACTCCGCCGCGACGGTCCTCGTCACCGGGGAGTCCGGCACGGGCAAGGAGCTCGTCGCGCGCGCGCTCCACGCGCGGAGCCCGCGCCGCGGCCAGCCCTTCGTCGCGCTGAACTGCGGCGCGCTCACGGAGACGCTCCTCGAGTCCGAGCTCTTCGGCCACGTGAAGGGCGCCTTCACCGGCGCGCAGCGCGATCAGAAGGGGCTCTTCGACGCCGCCGACGGCGGCACGATCTTCCTCGACGAGATCGGCGACATCCCGCCGCCGACGCAGGTGCGCCTGCTGCGCGTGCTGCAGGAGGGCGAGATCAAGCGGGTCGGCGCCGCCGACTCGGTGCGGGTGGACGTGCGCGTCATCGCCGCCACCCACCGCGACCTGCCGAAGCTCGTCAAGAGCGGGAAGTTCCGCGAGGACCTCTTCTACCGGCTGAACGTCATCAACATCCCGCTGCCGCCGCTCCGGGACCGGGTCGACGACGTCCCGCTCCTCGCGCACCACTTCCTGCGGCGGTACGCCGAGCGGCTCGGCAAGAAGGTCCGCTCGGTCTCGCCGGAGGCGGTCCAGCTCCTCTCCGGCTACCGCTGGCCCGGGAACGTGCGCGAGCTCGAGAACGCCGTCGAGCGCGCGGTGGTCCTCTGCCGCGGCGACACGATCCAGCCGGTGGACCTCCCGCCGGCGATCACCGGGCGGACCGCGCCGCTCGTGCGCGAGGCGCCGGTGAACGGCGACGAGGCGGCCTGGCTCATGCTCTCCTACGCCGCGGCGAAGGAGCAGGCGCTCCGGAGGTTCGAGAAGGGGTACGTCGACCTCCTCATGAAGGCCTGCGACAACAACATCTCGGCGGCGGCGCGGAAGGCCGGGATGGATCGCTCGAACTTCAAGCGCGTGCTCCGGAAGTACCGGTCCGACATCGAGCCCGACTCCGGGGACGAGGGCTCCGACCGCGCGACGGCGTCGTAGTCAGCGCCCGGCGGGCACCGGCGGGAACAGCGCCTCGGCGAGCTTCGGGTTCGCGCTCGCGCGCTCCGTGGTGAAGCGGAGCGCGAGCGCGTCCTTCGCGAGGACCTCGACCGCGCGCGGGAACCAGTCGCCGCCCGTCGGCGAGCCCCAGCCGAGGAACCGGACGTCGACGAGGTCCGCGCCCTCGGCCGCGACGAGGCGCAGCGGCTGGAAGCCGTCCTTCTCGACGTAGAGGAGCGGCTTCGCGTCGCGGGACCGGCCGCCGACGACGAAGGCGAGCCGCCCGTCGAAGCGCCCGAGGCTCGCCTCGGTCAGCGCGACGCCGCGGCGGGAGA